>NZ_CAXGSH010000096.1:0-14531 GCF_964012375.1 uncultured Salinisphaera sp. | reverse complement strand
GTCCAGGCTGCCGGCTGCGCCGGTCCCGCAGGCGCCGATGCGCCGGGTACGGTCGCTGGCTGCATCGCTGCGGGCTGTGTTGCCGTGGGCTGGGCGGGTACAGCCTGCGCCGGCGCCGGCTGAGCGGGCGGCGGCATCTGCGTGTCCAGATGCACGGCCAACGCATCGAGCGTTTCCAGGCGTTCGAGCAGGTCTCGAAAGCGGACGTTTACGCCAAAGGTGCGAGAAATTTCGGCCGCTGCCTGGGTCAGGAACATCGAGTCCATGCCGAGCCCGGCAAAGGTACGCCCGGCGAGTTCCTGGTCAATATCGATGCCGGAAAGGTCATGGAACAGCGTGCGCAGGCGCGCACGCAGTTCGGGTACGCGATCGGGTACGGGCATGACGGTCTCGTTGGAGGAGATGGGCAAGCTGTCGGCAGCCGCCGGCGGCGCAGTGTGCTGCGATCCGCGCTGCGGCGGATCGATCCAGTAGCGCTTGCGTTCAAACGGATAGGTCGGCAGATGCAGGCGTTGGCGCGGTGATTGCCCGTAGCCGAACACGCCGGCCCAGTCCGGGGTCACACCCATCTGCCACAGCGCGCCAAGGGCCTTGAGCAGGGCCACATCGGCTGGGGTGTCGTCGCGCGGGCCCGCCTGGCTGGGCACGGCCGACAACGGCGACGCCGTGCCGTTCTGCTGGCCAATTGCTGCCGTGAGCTGGCCGCCGGGCCCGCATTCGACAAACACCGGCTCGAGCTGTCGATGGGCGGTTTCGATCGCGGGCGCGAAGCGTACCGCCTGGCGCATCTGGCGCGACCAGTAGTCGGGTGCGCACATATCGTCGTCGGCCAGCAGCGCGCCGGTCAGCGTCGATACCACCGGCCGGCGTGCCGGGGACCGGGTGATCGCGGCGACCGCGGCTTCCAGAGGCGCCATGGCCGCGGCCATTGCACGGCTGTGGAACGCATGCGACGTGGCAAGCCGGGTATTGCGTATATCGGCGTTGTCGAGGCGCTGCGCGAGCGTATCGATCGCGCCGTGCGTACCGGAAACCACGCACAGCTCGGGGGCGTTGATGGCGCTGACCTCGACCGTGTCATCGAGGTATGCCTCGAGTCCATCGGCGGCTGCATGCACCGCCAGCATGGCGCCCGGTGCCTGATCCGCCATCAGCCGCGCACGCGTGGCAATCAGCTGGCAGGCATCGGCTTCGCTGAATACGCCCGCAAGCACGGCCGCGGCGAATTCGCCCACGCTGTGGCCCACCAGCATATCGGGCTCCACACCCCAAGCTCGCCATTGATAAGCCAATGCCAGTTCGATGGTGAAGATCGCCGGCTGGGTAATGGCGGTATCGTTGAGGCGCTGCGCCGCGGTCTCGAGCGCCGCCGGCTCGGGTGTGATCAGTGTCCGGATATCGAGACCGAGAGGCTGCTCCAGATGCCCGGCCAGCCGGTCCACGCTGTCGCGGAATACGCCCGGCGTTTCATAGAGCGCACGCCCCATGCCTGGGTACTGTGCCCCCTGCCCCGGAAACACGAACGCCAGCGGCGGCGCGTCGGCTTCGGTGGCGGGCTGGTTCGCACTGCGGCGCGCCGCGCCGGCCAGCGCCTGGGCCGCCTCGGCGACCGTTGTGGCCACGATCGAAATACGATGACTCATCGCGGCACGGCCAACGGCCAGCGTCCAGGCCACATCGGCGAGCATGGCCTCGGGATGCCGGTTCAGCCACTCGGCCAGCGCGCTGCAGCGCGCCGCCAGTGCCGTGGGCGTACGTGCGGAAAGCACCAGCAGCTGCGGCTCGCGTGGGGGCGCGTGGCTGGCCGCACGCGGCGGGGCTTCGGCAACGATCACGTGGACGTTGGTGCCGCCGACGCCGAACGACGACACGCCGGCAACACGCGGGCGCTCGGGCTGCGATGGCCAGGGCGTGAGCTGTTCGACCACCTTGAATGCGGTCGACGCGAAATCGATACGCGGATTGGGCCGCCTATAGTGCAGCGTCGCGGGCAGTCGGCCTTCGCGAACGGCATGCACGGTTTTAACCAGGCCAGCGACGCCGGCCGCGGAATCGAGATGGCCGACGTTGGGCTTGACCGAGCCCAGCCACACCGGCGCGCCCTTGGCGCCGCCGCTGCGCCAGGCCATGGCCAGCCCTTCCACCTCGATCGGATCGCCCAGCGGCGTGCCGGTGCCATGCGCCTCGATATAGCCGATGTCGTCGGGGCTGACCCCGGCCGCCCGCTGTGCCGCATGCACCACCGCCGCCTGGCCGGCCGGGCTCGGCGCAGTGAAACTCATCTTGGCGGCGCCGTCGTTGTTGATGGCGCTGCCGCGAATCACGGCCAGAATCTCGCTGCCATCGGCGACGGCATCGTCATAGCGCTTGAGCACCAGTGCGCCCAGGCCGCTGGAGAAGACCGTGCCACAGGCGCCCTCGTCGAAGGTGCGCACATGCCCGTCCAGCGACGCCATGCCGCCTTCCTGGGCGAAATAGCCCTGCGCCTGCGGCAAACCGATGGACACACCGCCGGCGATAGCCAGGCGCGATTCACCCGCCAAAAGGCTCATGCAGGCCTGATGAACTGCGACCAGACCGGTAGAACAGGCAGTCTGAATATTGAGCGCCGGGCCGGTCAGTCCGAATTTGTAGGCGGTACGGGTCGGCAGGTAATCCTTGTCGTTGGATACCATCGCGGTAAAGCTTTCCACCCCGCGAATACGTACCTGATCCTCGATCGCCGCCCGGTCGTGCAGGATGTTGTGGAGCAGATACGGCTCCAGATAGCCGGCGCCGGCGAACACGCCGGCATGGGCGCCGTCGCGGGTCGGGTCGACGCCGGCCTGTTCGAGCGCCGTCCACGCGGTTTCGAGCCACAGCCGTTGCTGCGGATCGATCAACGAGGCTTCGCGCGGGGTGATGCCGAAAAATGCGGCGTCGAAGTACTCTATATCGTCGAGCACGCCGCGGGCGGCAACGAAGCCCGGCTGGGAAAACAACGTATCGATATCGGGCTCGTGGGGCCTCAAGTCGTCGGCGTCGAAATGGGTGATGGATTCCACACCGGCCACAAGATTCGCCCAGAACGTATCGGTATCGCCCGCCCCTGGGAAACGTCCGGCCATGCCCACGATCGCGATACGCCGGTCCGCGGTCGGCAGTTGCTCGTGAACGGCCGTCTTGGCGGGCGCCTCGGCGGACACCGGAGGGGTCGTGGCGCTGGCCAGGCGCTCGCCGAGCTTGCGGATGGTCGCGTACTGGAACAGTTCGGCAATCGACGGCGCCTCGCCGTAGGTCTGGGCGATACGACCGCGGGCGACCACCAGGGACAGTGAATCGCCGCCGATATCGAAGAAGCTGTCGTCGATGCCGGGGCGCGGCACGCCGGTGACCTCGGTCCAGATTTCGGCGAGCGTCTTTTCGATCTCGCTACGCGGCGCGATATAGCTGCGCGCGCTGGCCGAATCCAGGGCCAGATCCGGCAACGGCAGGCTGCGCCGGTCGACCTTGCCGTTCGCGGTCAATGGAAACGAATCCATCGGCATATAAACGTTCGGACACATCACCGACGGCAGGCGCGCGCTCACGTGCGCGCGCAGTGCGTCTTCGTCGAAGGCCGTTTTCAAGCGAACGTAGGCAACCAGCCGCGGGGCCGGGTCGCCCACCAATCGCACCACTGCCTGGGCAACGCTGGGATGGGCAGTAAGCGCGGTCTCGATTTCGCCGGGCTCGATACGGTGGCCGCGGATCTTGATCTGGTCATCGCTACGCCCCAGACATTTCAGCCGCCCCCGGCCGTCGGCGTCTACGTCCCAGCGCGCCAGATCGCCGGTTCGATAGGTGCGTTCGGGGGCGATGCCGTCGCCGGGCGACCAATTGATGAACGCGGCCGCAGTCCGCTCGGGATCGTCGAGATAGCCCGCGGCGACGCCGGTTCCGCCGATGTAGAGCTCGCCGACGACGCCCGGCGCGACCAGCGCGCCCCGGGCATCGACGACGTGACAGCACGTATTGGCGATGGGCCGGCCGATACCGATGTCCTCGCTGTCCAGAACACGCTCGCAGGTCGACCACACGGTGGTCTCCGTCGGTCCGTACATATTCCATAGCGCGAACTCGCCGGTCGCACTGGTGAGCAGATCGCGCGCCAGCACCGCATCCATGGGCTCGCCGCCCACCATCGCGGTAAAACCGTCTGGCGCCGCCCAGTCCGCCAGGCGCAACAGTCGCCATGTCGAGGGCGTGGCCTGCAGTCGATTCACGCCGTGGGTCTCGATCAGCCGTGCCAGGCGCAGGCCGTCAAATATGTCCGGATCACGCGCAATCACCACGCGCGCGCCCACCAGCAGCGGTGCGAACAGTTCGAGCACCGCGATATCGAAGGACAGCGTCGTTACCGCGAGCAGGCAATCATCGCGGAAGATGCCCGGACGCTCGATCATCGACTGCAGGAAGTTCATGACGTTGGCGTGGGTGAGCACCACGCCCTTGGGCTGGCCGCTCGAGCCGGAGGTAAAGATCACATAGGCGGTGTCATCGGGCTTGACCGCCACCCGCGCCGGTGTCGGATTCGGCGCGCTGCCCTGCGCCTCGGCGTCGATATCGACAAGCGCCGGCGCATTGTCCGGCAACGCGCCCGCGACCGCGCCCTGGGTGATTACGCACACCGGTCGCGCCACATCGAACACTCGTGCCAGGCGTGAGCTGGGATGGGTCGGATCGCAGGGTACATAAGCCGCGCCCAGGCGTTGTACCGCCAGAGCCGCGATCACCAGGTGCTCGGAGCGCGGCAGAAAGATGGCGACATGATCGCGTGGCTTGACCCCGCGCTGAACCAGCCGCGCCACGAGCGCATCGATGCCGGCGTCGAGCGCGGCGTAACTCAGCTCGCGGTCTTCGCAGCAAAGCGCGATACGCTGAGGCTCTGCCCGGGCCCGCCCGGCCACGGCTTCATCGATACTGCGTTCGACCGGCAATGGCCTGGGTTGCGGCTGCCAGTGGGTAATCAGCCGCTCCCGATCGCCCGGCGCCAGCCAGTCCAGCGCAGCCAGCGGGGCATCGCCGCCCTGCTCGCCAGCAGACTCGGCCAGTCGCACGAGACGCTCGACCAGTCGGTTGGCGGTGTCCGCGTCGAAATGGGCCGGGTCGTAGCTCAGGTCGAGCGCAAGGCGCTCACCACCATAGGCAAACAATGCAAGTGGATAGCCGGTATGGCCGCGTAGGTCGAACTGCCAGTGGTGACCCCGCTTGTACCGCGCGACGGCGGCATCGATGGTTTGATGGTCGTAGATGACGATCGAGTCCATCGACCCGCGGCCGGTACCCGAGGCGCGCTGAATGCCCAGCAGGCCCAAATGCTGATGCGCATGCGTTAAACGCTGATCCTGGCGGCGCGCGCGCAGAAAATCCCGCAATGTCACGTCCGCGCCCAGGTGTGCGCGCGTAGGCGTGGTATTGATTAGCAGCGCGATCATGCGCTTGGGATCAGGCAGGCCGCCCTGGCGGCCGGAGCGGGTCACGCCGAAAGTCAGATCGGTGGCGCCCGTATGACGCCACAACAGAATCGCCCACAGCGATTCCACCAGCGCCGACCAGCCGATGCCGCGTTCGCCCACCAGCGCGCTCAGGCGCGCCGTCGTCTCGCGACTCAAATAAGCCACGGCCCGTTCTGAACGCGGCGCAATCGCGGCATTCGGCGGCGCCTTGCTATAGAGGCTGGTTAACAGCGGTGCATTGGGCACCCCGTTCAGATACTCGCGCCAGAACTGTCGATCGGCCTCGCTATCACGACCGGCATGCCATTCGAACAGGCGGCGTGGCGACTGCGGCGGCTCCAGCGTCGGCGCTTGGTCACCGCGCGCAAACGCATCGTAATAGGCAAAGAACTCGTCGATGGCAAGCACTACGCTGCGACCATCCATCACCAGATGATGAAAGGACCACAGCAGCCGCCATTCGTCGTCGCCCAGGTTCAGGCAGGCAAAGCGAAACATCGGCGCCGCCGACAGACCGATCGGCGTATGGAAATCGGTTTCCACGAACGCGTCGATTTCAGCCGCCGACCAGTCGCGCGCGTCGTGTACCTGAACCGACAGCGGGGCACTGTCCTGAATGATACAGCGGGCGCTGCCATCGACCTGCCAGCTGTAGCGGGCACGCAGGGTTTCGTGACGCTCGATGAGCCGACGCCAGGCCGCCGCGAACCGATCCGGATCGAAGCCGCCCTGCACGCGAACGACGAACTGTTCGACGTTGACGGGTGAGTCCGGCGCCGCGATCGCCTGCAGGATCATACCCCGCTGCGTGGGTGTCGGCGCGTATTCGGCAATATCGTGCGGCGCGCTCATGAACGTACGGCCATGGGTTGGCGTACATCGTCGAACGATGCGCAGTGCGCGCCCGTCAGTGTGGTCATGCCCCCGTCTCCAATGCCCCGCAACGAGCCTGCCAAAACGGCAGACGCGGTTACGAATATCGTTACAGTGTGCCTGTACGATATCGACTTACCCAGGCAAGCCTGAAGCCCCGTCTTTCTAGCGCCACATTGCGGTTGTGGCGCGGTGCCTATCCTAGGACATTTTCATACGGACTGGATCGGCCGACGTATTTTTATCGTCAGACCGGTGGCATTCGCACCGTAAAACGCCGTGGCCACGCCTCGCGGCAAAAACGCCGGGCACAAAAAAGCCCGCGTAAACGGGCTTTCGATCGGTATGGGGTACCGCAGACGATATGGAGGCCAGGCCCGGAATCGTAGTGGCTCTTATCGGACTGATTATGCGCAGTTTTGCGCGCTCCAATGTGTCGATGCCCCCACTCCTACCCCCAGCCCCATTGGGGTTCAGGATTGACGCCGGTTCGGTTACGACGAAGCCAATTAGTCGCAACAGTAACCTGACGCGCTGTTCGCTGCTAGAGTCAGCGTAGGCCTACAAAAACAAAGAGACTGTCATGGCAAAAGTAAAGCCATTCCATTCAGCCAAGGTGACCGCGGTATATCACGACAACAATAAATGTACCGTTGGCAATAACATCGAGAAAGGTAACTTAAAGTCTGGCACTGGGGGAAAGCGCAAGTGCTCGACCTGTAAAAAGCTAGGCTAACTATATAGAAAAGCCCCCAGCATTTCGCCGGGGGCCGCTGCTAACCACGCGCGGGGAGGTTCCGGCATCGCCGGCTTGTCGCGCTGTTAGCTGTACGCGGTTACTTTTCATGGACGGTGACTCACGTACTTAGACCGCCGCTAGACTACTCGGCCTTGCCGGAGGCTCTAGCTACCTCTACTGACTCTGCGACGTGTGAACGCCTGAAAAGACCAGCGCTGCGCTTATCTGCTCGTCGCTCAGGCCGGATTCTTTCGCCAACGCTAGCCCCTGAATCACGCCGGACAGTGCGCGAGCACGGCCGCCGGCATCGTAGGCTTGCAACGGCTGGAGCACGTCAATCTCGGCCGTTGTCTCGAACTTCGCCGCCGCTTCATTGGCGATCATCTTGGCAATCGGCTGGAGCATCCACTGTGCGAGATGGCGCTGTGCCTCCCTCACAGCCGGCCCGGTCACGTTCTCATTGACCAGGCTCGGCAACACGCCATAAACGGCCATGATCGAAGCACGCGCCGCTTTCCATGAATCGGTCGTTTCCGACTTCGACAGATCGGGCGACAGATCCGCCGGTTTCCAGTCCTGATTCGGCGCAGGCCCGCCGGCTGCATCGACGTTCGCGGATTCCTCTAGCGCGATACGGCCACGCATCCCGCGAAAACTACGTTCAATCGTGTTGTTGTCCTGCGCCGGGCGTTCGGGCGTCGTCACCACCTTTGTGCCGAGCGGGCTATTCGTGAACACGTCGGCCAGCGCGTCCTCGATGGCGAACAGCATTTCACCCGTCAGGCTGGCACGGTGCAGCGGTGACGTACCGGCCCACGGCCTTTCCTTGGGCGAACCGATCTTGAAGTGCAGCACCTCGCCGGCCAGTACGGTTTCGTAACGCCCGCCGCCGGTATCCGGCACGGTTACGCCATACGCCACCGGGCGCGATCCGCGTGTACTGACTTCCCAGCTTGTCGCCGGCACCAGCCGATCACCGCGAATCACGAACAGCGCTTCGCCATTAAACGCCAGCGAGCGGCCCGCCATGCCGAGCACTTCGGGCGTCAGCACGTCCAGCGACGTTTCGGCTTGCGATAGACCGGCTTCCCATAGGCCCACGCACGTCTGCACCGTGCCGGTCAGCTCGGCCAGATTGCGCCGGCCCATGATCGTGTCCGCACGGATCGCCAGGGCGCGCTCTGTGTAGTTCTCGCGCTGTTCCAGGGGATCGCCCCGGCCAAACCATTTAACGGGATTCCACTGCATCATGCGCCCCGCTTGGCTGCGCGTTTCACGTTGCGATCAAACGCTTTGATATTGCGTCGAACCATGCCCGCCGGGCGGTGCTTACTGTCGCCGAACTCCAGCGAAAAGATATAGGGCGCGTAATTGGCGAACTCCAAGCGCGCACCCATCGGCCACGCTGCAATAGCCATAAGCGCCTCGGCCTTGGCTTCGGCCACGCTTGTACGGTCTACCGGGCCAGCCGGAGCACTACCGACACCGCTACGCCAGTTCGCCGCTGCATAGCCGCTATCTTGTGGCGTGTCGTCGATCACGTCGTTAATCAGTTTCGTGGCCGCATACCTATGGGCGTGCTCGATACGCTTTTCGGTCTTTTTAACGAACTTGTCCACGTCGCTCGCAAAGCTCATCGGCTAACCTCGCACCTGTAACTCATAGGTCGCGATCGACTCGCCGGCATAGGCAGGCGATACCGCGATCACGCCGTAAATCGTGCCGTCGATCTCGATGGCGTCTTCGGTATCGCTGGCCGCAATCGCCGGGGCAAACGGCAAGCTCGCCGCCGGCACCGTCACGCGCAGGTCGCTACGCTGAACCAGCGTGCCGTCGATATATTCGTTATCGAACGTGCCGGGCGGTGCCACCTTGATTGGGTATTCGGTCGTGCCGCCGCCGGTATAGCCGCCTTCTATCGGGTCATACTCGCCTTGCTGGGTTCGCCGATAGACCACCGACTTACCCACGCGATTGATCGCACGTTGCGCACTGGCCGCGAAACGATCCGAAAAACTCATGCCCGCCGATACCGACGCAGCAGATCAGCCGCGCCGCTGTATTGCAGCGCACTACCGCGCCACAATGCGGGCCGCGATAGACTCACAGACAGCCCGTTGCCGTAGTCGATGGACTGGCGCGTGGCCGAGTCGGAAACGCTCAATTCGTCGCCGAGATAGCCGGCTAGCCGTTCGACCGCGTGTTGCACGTCTTCGGGCGGCTCGTCTTCACTGCCGACCGTGGCATGGACGCGATACGTGCCATAGCCGAACGCATAGCCGAGCGGCCCCGCCGTGTCGGCGATCTCCAGCCACTCCGAACCATTCCAGCGCTCGATCTTTTCCACGTCGGCGGGCGTTAGGGGCGGATGCCAGTCGCCGGCCCCTTGTAGCGTCCAGACCACGGCACGCGGTCGCCAGCGATAGGCGATATAGGCTTCGACACGCGACCACAAGGCGGCCTCGCCCAGCGCATCGGTCACGCCGGTTAGCGGGTAGCTTTCCGGCTGCGCTTCATCTTGGCGCACCATCGTAATCATCGGTAGAACCACAGCATCGGCGGGCGTGCGATCCGGGCCGGCTGCGCGGCATCCCATGAACGGGCCTCGACTTGTGCCTCGGGATACGCCGGATTCGTCACAAGGCTTAGCTCGCGCAGAATCGCCTCGTTGATCGTGCGGATGATCGCTTCGCCCTCGGCCGGGTCTTCATCCTCGATAGTCTCGGCGTTCTCGACGGTACGCTCGGGCGGAATCCGAAAACCGGGCGAGATACCCACGGCCAAGCCCGCTTGCAGCAGCGCCAGCGCGTCACGGGCGAACGATGTTTCGGCGACCTCGGGCGTTATGCGTGCCTCGAAGGTCAACGCCTCGTCGGTATCGGTAAGCTCCAGCGTGCCGGTATTGCGAGCGGCCAGCGGCTTGCCGAAGTCATGCCCGATTAGCAGGTTGATCGGCGATTGCGCCTTCACGCTGTAGCGAAACGCACCGGGAGCGAACCGCTCCTTGCGCGGACGGCCACGCCGGCCCCCATCGGACAGCGTAGCCAGCGAGTTATAGGGAAAGCGCCCCTTGAGTAGCCGCGAGCCGTCAGATTCGGCCCGCAGCTCTAGGGAACCATCCGCCGCGCCCTGCAATAGCATTTACTGCAAGCCGGTCAGGATGCGTAGCTGTTCGGCCCGCGAGATGGTCACGTCCAGGGTGACAAGCATCGTCACGCGCAGCCCGCCGCTTTGGGCATCGCTGTACACGTCGCGCACGATGTCGATGCCGCCCCAGCGCCCGACCAGAATGGGCGAGACGCCGCCGGCATTGGTCGTCAGCAGCGCCTTGCTGGCGTTGTTTGCGCCCGACGGGGCCGCCAATGCGTTGTGGCTCATGGCGACGTTGCCGAACTTGCTTACCAGCCGGTCGTATTCAGTGATACCACTGCCCGGATCGAAGATCGCATCGTCCATCGCGTCCCATACTTCGGGCCGGATCAATGCCCGGATGGCGTTGGCGCTGCTCGCCGCGTTGTCGAGCATGAACTTTGCTGCCGCCGAGCGGAAAGCGCCATAGGTCGCCGCCGCATCCACAGCGGTCGATGTAATGCCGTATTCGCTGGCCTTGGCAATCACGCCGGACGGCTGCCCGTTCGTACCCGTACCCATGAATACGGCCTTATCCATATCGGCCTGAATCGCCGAGCGCATATTGCGCCGGATGGCGTCTTCGATGCCCGCAGACTGCAAGCGTGCCTTGCGGGTAATCGCCATTTGCACGCCGAGCGTATGGTCGGGGCGTAGCGGACGGTCGAGCGTGACGTATTCCTGCGAATCGGCCACGTTGCCGCCTTCGGTCGAGGCCCATGCGGTCGTTACCTTCGACGTATTAACCGGGTATTCCTCGGCCCCGCTGTTAATCGCGATCATGCGTGCGCCCATCTGCGCGGCCACGCTATCGGGAAACAGGGCGTCGATAAGCGGGCGAGTCGTCACCGGGTCCGGTACGGTCGCGCTTGTCGTTTCGGCGCGCTGCTCCAATACCTCGAAGGGAATCGGCGTGCCGGTATAGCCGCCTTTGCTGCGCATTTCCTGCACGACTTCGGCGGTCGGGCCATTCAGCGGGGCGTTATCGCCATTGCCGACGTGCGCGAACACGCTGCGCACCTCGAAGTTACTCAGCAGCTTGTCCCATTCGGAACCTTCGCGGGTTTCCAGATCGGCCCCCGCTGCTCGGCGTTCGCCATCCTCGGCAACCATCGCCGCCTGATACCGGGATTCGTTTACTGCGAACTCGCGGTTCAAGTCTTTCAGGCTGCGCTGTTCGTTTTCGTCGGGCGTTTCGTTGGCGGCCAGTTCGGCAAGATTCTGGCGAATCTCGCTTTGGCGCTTCGCAATCTTCTGAGATTCAAGCATTGATCGACCTATGCGTACTGTACGTCCATACAGTATATCAGACATTCATTCAAGTGAATAAGTGTTTAAGTATTAGGCGCACGAAGACTTTTGATATGCCGCATAAATCGGGCGTGCTCGTCGTCGATTGGTGCCAGGCCCATCTCGATACGGGTCTTTCGGGAATGGCATTGCCGGCATAGGCATTGCAGGTTCGATAGCTCGAACGCTAGTTCGGGGGCGTCACGCACGGGCCGGATATGATCGACCTCGATCCGGCCCCGATGCCCGCATTGCACGCATTTCCAATCGTCGCGCCGCCGGGCCGCTTGGCGTAGTGCCGGCCAGCGCTTGTCACGCTGTACGCGGTCGCTGGGGCCGCGATAACGCTTCACGCCCACGTCAGCCCCTTGGACTGCGTAACGGGGCGATCCATGCGGCGCACGCCTTCGGCAATCGCCAGCGATGCCGCCGATACCGGGTCGATACGGCCCAGGCTGCGCTTTTTCGTCAGCTTGCTATTGCCGCTGTCATCCGTGACCACGACACAATCGTTAATCGCCGATGCCATCAGGCGCGACGGGGCCATACTCACCCGACCATCGAATACGGCTTTCGTGAATCGCGCCGTATCTTCGCCGCCATCCTTGAAGCCATTGCCACGCCAGACAATCGGCACGCGCACGCCCGCCGCGAATAGCGCCTCCTGAAACTCGCCTTTGCGGTAGCGGTCGCCGACCATGCACGCCATCGGCCAGCCCTCCAGCCGTTTGACGATCTCGGCGATGAAGCTATCAGCGGGCACGACCTTTTGCCCCATCGTGACCAGTTCGCCACGCCCGGCCATTTCCACGTAGCCATCGCCCACGGCATCGCGCTGGCCGCGATCTTCTAGCGTCGGGTCGCTACCGAACGCGCCGAACACTTCGAGCCGGCCCGAACTCGGCCAGTACATTGCCGCCGCGCTCATGCTCGCCGTGCCGCCCAGGTCGATGCCGACAATGGCGTGACCTTCCCGCGGGGGCGGTTCGCTGCTCTCGACTTCCAGCCATTCGTCCAGGGTCATCAGCCGGTCGCGCCGTTCGCCGCTTGTGCGCTCGTTTCGGTTGTAGAGTCTGAACTTCGACAGCACGGAACCACCGCGCGCAATCGCCATCGCGGCCTGCGCCTCCAGCCACGCGGGCGAACTGCCGATGCCGTGCTTAGCGCCGGGGTTCGCCAGCAGGATCGACGCCATATCGTCCACCGGCAAACCGGGTTGCGGGCGGTGCTCTTGCACGTAGCTATGCACGGGCGGATCGTCCAGCCAGCGGCTAAAGCTATGCGCGTTGCTGCTCGCCGACGTGCTAATCATCAGCGCCGTACCGTCACGCTTGCCCAACCCGGACAATAGCGCGCTTTCTAGTTCGTCGCCTTTGGCATCATCCCAATGCGCGCGCTCATCCATGATGCAAAGCGTTGGCGACGTGCCGAGCGCGTTTTGCGGCTGCGCTGAAATGCACTTGATTACATGGTCGCCGTCGAAGGCGATCTCTAGCCGCTGGCCGCGCCGGAATGTCAGCCGTTCATAGATTGCCGGGTCGAGCGATAGCGCCAGGCCGGCCACGTAGCTCCAGACGATATTCGCCTGCGCCTGTGTTCGGGCCGCCACGATGATCTCGCGCCGGGGTTGATCGTCCCATGCGCCGACAAGATGCCCAAGCGCCAGGCCGCCGGATATTGCCGACTTGCCGTTGCCACGAGCGACCGACAGCACGCCGATTCGGTTGCCACGCTTCAAACTGCCCTTGATGAATTGGCGTTGAAACGGGGCCAACTTGATCGGCTTACCGGCCTTCGGCCCTTCCGGCACGTTCAACGTCTGGATGAAGTCTATCGCCTTTTTTGCCTTCGCCATCTACCTAACCTCGAAAATCGACATTGATAACCCCGCTCCCGCGACCCTCCCCACGAACAAAAGTCGCGGCATTGGGACCATATAAAACAATCACTTAGTGCGCCGCCGGCATGTTGGCCCAGTCACGCACGGTCCTGACTACCGATGCCAGCGCCACCGCTTTGTCGTTGTTGTCGTCGCATCCGTGATAGATCAGCGATCCAATCGACACCGCGCATAAGTGCGCAAACTGCACCGGCTCGATGTTTCTGGCCTCCATGTGCTCGATTAACGCGGCCAGTTCGTTCTCCATGTGTTCGTCGTCCATTGCTGCCTCTAGTACAGGGGGAGGGTTGTTAGTTACTTAGTGGAGCGATTTGCACCACCCTCATGTCAGGCGGGCGAGTGTTGGCTTGTGCGAGCGCTGGCTACCTCGCTGCACAATCGTTAACTGGCCGATGGCTTCAAGATGATCGCGGGCTTTCAGATAGCGCCGCTTACTCCAGCCCATGATCCGCTCGCCTGTTGCGCCCGGTAGCTCGAACGCTCGGCCTTTGCGGTGCGCGTGTAGTTGGCGCAGCTTGGCTAGCAGTACCAGCGCGTCGCCGTTGTTTAGGCATTGATCGACCAGCGAACTACCGAATACGGCCGTGCTCTCACAGCCCGTCACGAACAGCCGGCCGCCGCTCTTGTACTTCCATACCGAGCGCGCCGCATTGGCGACCTCGCCGGGGCTTAGCGGGTCGGCGAACGATTCATTCAGGGTCATGGCGATGGCCTGTAGCTGCTCATACGTGCTCGCGCTCTGGCCTTGGTATCGCAGGGCGTCGAACAGGAATTGATTGCGCTGCCCGATAGCCGGCCCGTTGCTCGGCTTCGCATCGTTGGCCGCCTTCGGTCGGTACAGATCGGCGGGGATATTGCGCAGCGTGGGCAGGTCCAGCAGATCGTCCAGATCGCCCGCAATAACTTCGTAACGGCCGCGTGTGCCTCGACTCGGCGCGGCCACTGCCTGCCCATTGCCTAGCAGGTCGATACACGGCCAGGCGCGTGTCTGGCGCTTCTCGCCGTTGGCCGCGTAATAGGCTTGCCAGCCGCCCGATTGCGTGCGAACAACAAAAGGCGACGGCCCGTGACGATCCATTGCATCGGCAAACGTGCGTTCGTCTCGCGTGTCCACGTCTAAGAT
>NZ_CAXGSH010000095.1:0-14624 GCF_964012375.1 uncultured Salinisphaera sp. | reverse complement strand
AGTCGAACCTGCGACCTGCCGCTTAGGAGGCGGCTGCTCTATCCTACTGAGCTACCGGGGCGCGCGATTGTCGTGCGGCGCTAGACTACCGCAAGACGCCGCATATCTCGACCGCGCTATGCGGAACTGCTGCCCGGCTTCGCTTTATACATCCTGGACCAAGCGCCTGTTAGCCCGTAATCGCAATTACTATTGCGCTCGACGGCTGTTCAGAGCCTTGACGGCGTTGACTAAAGTTTTACGGCGCAGCTAGCATGAACGGCTTATGACCCACCAACCTTATCGTCGTGGCTGCTAAGCAAAAGCCATCGTTCAAGCCAACGACCGCGCGTGGCGAAGCAACGCGACAAAAGTTGCTGACCGCCGCCGAGGACGCCTTCGGCAACACCGGCTTTTTTCGCGCCTCGATAAGCGATATTACCCGCAGTGCCGGCGTTGCCCAGGGGACCTTCTATATCTACTTCAAGAACAAGGAAGATGTGCTGGCCGAACTGGTACGGCATATGGGGCGGGAATTGCGGCGCCTGCTCACGCACGCGATACCGACCGGCATGTCGCGGCTGGATGCCGAGAGGGAAGGCATGGCGGCCTTCATTCGCCTGGTCGCCGAACGCCCCAACCTGTATCGGGTAGTTCAGGAGTCTCTGTTCGTGGATGAACAGATCTATAAGGACTACTACATGGACTTCGCCCGCGGCTATATCAGCGCGCTCGAGAAATCGGTCGAGAAATACGAGATCCGCGATGGCGATCTGGATGTGTGGGTATGGATACTCATGGGCACCGCGCATTTCCTCGGGCTGCGCTACGGCCTATGGGAGAACGACGGCCTCAACGAAGCCGAGCTCGATTCCGTCATGGATTTCATTCGTAACGGCATTGCAGTGGCCCCCAGCCGCGCGACCTAGTACCGCGACCCGCTAAGCGACGTAGCGTCTATAGGCGCTACGCATAGCCAACACGAACGGTCGAACCGTTGTAGCCATACCGTACTGCTTCGCGGCCCGTTCCGGATACCGCGCATAAGAACGATGACGATCTGGCGTCGTCGCCGCGGGATTACACCAAGCCCCGACTTACCGCGGTGTTTGCGGCGTTTGAGCATCGGCACAAAAACGCTGGCGACTGTCGCCAGAGACGGCGCGGCACGGCGGTTTACCTGCCCGAAAAAGCGCAAAAGCCGCCTTAGTCTCACTATGTTCATGTACCACGCATCTTTCCAGAAAATATTTTCCACTATTAATTAGGGGGTTAATCGCGCTTCGGAAAAATGTTGCACCGCATTCCTTGAATATACAGCTATCGAACCCTACGATTAGCCCATCGCTGAATAGCAATACGACTTTGGTTTAACCCCGCGCTCATCAGCGCGACAATGTCTTTAACGAGGAACGCACCATGAACACCGCTATCGCTAAAACCACCCTTTCCGCGGCCCTGATCGCAGGTCTGGTCGGATTCTCTTCGCTCGGCTTTGCCCAGTCGGAAGCAATCGAAGACATGAACGCGCGCAATGCGCAGCCGCAGGAAACCGCCAGCGTCGAAACGCATCCGATGGCTGACCAACTCGCCGCGGATCTGGATGCGTTCAACCGTCAGCACACTCAGGACCGGGTTGTCGGCCAGCAGTTGCCGCAGGACTACGAGCCGGCACAGGTATCGCAGACCGCGATGCAGCTGAGCGATGCGATCGAAAACTACAACGCCCAGGCGAGCCAGGGGTTGGTGCCGGAAACCAGCATGCCGGCCGATGCCACGCCGCATAGCTACCCGCAGACCGAGGCGCTGGCCGCCGATCTGACCCGCTACAACGAAACCGGCGGCAACCTGAACGCGCTGAGCTTCTAACCCGGGCCTATGCCCGCAAGGCGGGCATCTGCCAGCAAGAAAGCCGGAAGCAAGTCTATTGCTTCCGGCTTTTTTTGTGGCCGATATGGGTATAATCGAGTACGCGCTTATTTCGAATTTAACGGCACAGTACAGAAAACCGCCGTACACGAGCGTGAAGCATAATAAAGGCGGCCCTAGAACCCGCCGACCATCCAGGAGAAAGCAAATGCACAGACCGGGAAAAACACGTTACGCACTGCTCTGCGGGTTCGCTCTCGCCGGCGCGGCGGGCAGCTTTGGCGTTGCCCATGCGCAACAGGACATGAACAACGAAACGTCGCGTGCACAGGAATTGTCGCAGGACATCAAAAAATTCAATCAGAACCGCGGTTCGTTGAAAGAAAACAGTGCGGCCCGGGCGGGCACGCCGACCGCCCATATCGACGCTGACGGGAATCCGACCCAGCCTATGCCGGCGGATCACGAACGAGCCGACGAACTGGCAAATGAAGTTCGGGGCTTCAATCGTAGCGGCGGCTCGCTGAACAGCGACAACGCAGCCCAGGATCACAGCCAGCACCCGGCGGGCACCCCGACCGAGCACCCGCGCGCCGACGAACTCGCGAACGAAGTACGAGACTTCAATCGCAGCGGCGGCTCGCTGAATCGCAACAGCGCGGCCGATAGCCAGGTCAACGACGAACTGCCTGCTTCGCAGCACGAACACGGCGGCGCAAGCGCCACGGCACAAGAGCTCGACCAAGAAGTGACCGAACACAACAACAACGAGAACTAGTCCACCTCCCGAAACGGGATCGGAGGATTCAAGGCGCCGGAAAGCGAAAGCCTTCCGGCGCTTTTTTATGCAAGGCGCCTGCGCATTGACGAAATCCAGTCGTACTTCGACCGGCCCGTGGCCGGCCCGAAACAAAAACGCCGGCGCGAGGCCGGCGTTTTGCTCAAGGCAGGAAACACTCAATCAACGTAGGTGAGTCGATCCTTGGGCTTGGGCATCTCGCCCGATACCTGTTCGGCAAGCGCAATGTTTTCGCCGACGAATTCCTTGACGCGCACGCGGCCCACCTCCGGCCCCGGCTCCCAGGCAATGACCTGACCACTGGGCGAACGCACCAGCGAACCCTCGCTATGAATCGCGAGTTCGTCGCCAATTTTCAGGCCGGCGGCGCTGCCGGCGTTGATGTACATATCCTCGCCCTTGAGCGCGAAGGTATGCGTGAACCAGGGGGCTACGCCGATACGATCGGCTGCGGTATCCAGAATACGGTCGCTCCAGATATCAACATCCGAGTTGGTGCCGTCTGAAACCTGTACACGCGTGGATAGGGGCTCGTAGCGGATATCGAAATCCGGATCCATCATGCGTGACTCGAGCGTGACCGTGTCGCCGCTGCCACGCTGATCGACGACCAGCAGGCCGCGAATGCCCGGAAAAATCGCCAGCAGCCGCGGGCAATCGAGCGGGCTTTCCGAGCCGCAGGCATCGGAGCCGCCCACGGCTTCATCGAGTTCGTTCGGCTTGATCAGAGTCAGACCATGCCGCGCAGCATTACGCTCGAGCGCAGAGATCAATCGATAGGATGTCATCGACTCGCGCGCATCCTTGGCGATGTACAGGCCGAGTTTGGGCTTGAGGCCGGTCGAGTCCACAGACGTTGCCGCCGACGTCGTTGCCACGGCCGTTGCCGGCGCCTGCCCCGAGCGTACCGCCTCGGCACGCCCCTCTTCCCGGGCGCTGTCCAGCCATTTATCCCAGAACGGTTTGCCCCAATCGGTCTGCTCGTAGCCGAAAGCGGCCTCCGAATCCGCCAGCGGCGCATCGCCGTTGCCGCCCGCCGGATTGGCCGGCCCGGAGGCACAACCCGCCACTGCCGTCACGGCGGTCGCCGCCAGCACCATCGATTGAAAGCGTTTGAAACGATTCGACAACACAGCAACTCCAGATAAAAAGAAGGGGCCTTCGCCACCCGGCGAAGACCCCTGACAGCTTACGGCGCCTTAGAACTGTACGCCAAGGTTCACGCTGCCGGCGATCACACGATCATCGGCGAAACTGCCCTGATTGGGGGTGGCCCCGACGAGGCTGTTGCCGCGCAGAATACCGACGTCGTTCTCCTTGAGCATGCCCAACGTCGCCCAGGTGCGTACCGCTTCGTTGAGCTGATAGCTGGCCTGCAGATCGTAGACCGTGCTGGTATCGCTGGTTTCGCCCGCGACCGCGGCCGAATCCGGCACCTCGATATCGAGGAAGCCCACCGCGCCGCGCAAGGCGAACTTCTCGGTGACGTTCATGCCGATACTGGCGATGTAGAGCGACTCATCGAAGCCTTCACGACCAAGATAACGGCCCATCTGGTACAGGCTGGTCGGGTTAGCCGTCGATTCCGGGCTGGAGTTGATGAGGCTGGAGTAGGTATCGAAGCCCGTCGAGATCAGGCCGCCGTCGCGCGTGGCCACATACTGCGCCTTGAGCTCGAACATGCCTACGTCGGCGCCGACACGGAAGTAGCCGGAATATGCGTCGTCGTTGAAGTAGTCACCACCTTCCGGGGTCTGGTTCGCATTGACGTTGCCGCCTTCCAGCCAGTTACCACCGAAGGAGATATCGAGCGGCCCGAGACTGCCCTGCATGTACGGAGAATAGATGTTGGTGTTGGACAGAACGTACGCGTTACGAGGCGCGCCGGTCGGCCCGATCAGGTCGCCGTTGTAGTTGTTCAACCAATGTACATAAAGGAAGCCGAGCGACCAGCCGGATTCACCCAGCGGCGCCACGAAGCCCGGGAAAATCTGGTTGCCGTTGTCTTCATTGTTGAACGACGTGTTGTCCTGGCGGCGGTCATAGCCGATGAAGGCGTTGACGTTACCCAGCTTGGTCAGGAACAGCGCACGGTCGCGACGGTCGTCGCAAACCAGCAAACAGTTGTTCCAGTTGGCTTCCTGACGGCCCACACGCAGCAGGCCGAACTTGAACGGAATCTGCACGAAGCCCAGGTCGAGGCGCACGTTATCGCCGTTATTGTCGGCGTTGAAGGCATTGCCAGAGGTCGTGTCGTAGTTGCGCGCGTCGCCGCTCCAGCGGTCGCCGGCCAATTCGACTCGGGTATGCACCGATACGCCGGTTTCCTCGTGCTTGAAGTCCGCCTTCACACGCAGGTACTGAGCAAAGCCATTATCGCTGTCGGTGTCCGTATCGGTTGCATCGACACCGAACGACTCGGATTCAACATAGAAGCCCGTGGCACGGTAATCCACACCGACATCGGTCTTGATTGTCGCGTTGGCGGTACCCGCCACGCCCAGCGCGGCCAGTGCGGAAAGTCCGATCACGCGGGTGAGATGTCCCCGACGGCCCGGCTGTTTCGCCTCGATTGCTTTATTGATATCGCGGATCATTTGTTATTTCTCCCCTTTTCATTACTACGGGAACGCATGGCTGGTGTTCTCGAGTACTCGCACACTGGCATGGGTATCGATCGACCGGTCCGCGCCCCTGGCCCGCCCTGTCTTCATCGGTTGCACCCTGTGGTCGCACAAGCCCGGGCCGTCTCGGTGACCGGCAGGCTCATGGCCAACTTGCTCGATATTGAATACTCCCCCTGGGTGACTTGTGAGTCATAAGTCACGAGTGTCTGTTTATAGTATTTTTTTTTACCGTGCAAGCCGTTCATGAACGACTATTTCATTTTTATGGACGCAACTTGAAAGGCATCTTTTCCCATTGGCCTAACGATCCCCTAAACGTATGTTTATTAACGATTAATACACCGAATGCGAAGCAAAGCAGCAGCGCACTCGACTTTCATCGAATGCTATATACACGCGCCGATGTGCATTGCAGCATGCGCAAAAGCCTGCACGTCAGCCAGGCCATACAAACCCATAGAAAGTGGGGGCGAAGCAGGTGATGCCGAGTCGTTTTTCATTACCGTGCCGTCGCAGGGCCCAAACCGGGCGTGCTACACGAGGGTCCCCGCGCTGCGCTATTTCAACCCGCGGGCAACGCGGTTAGCCAACCGCCGTGTTGGGTGCGCGCGCAGGAGCGCCTAGACTCTGCGCTTTGTGCGCGCCAGGGCCTGCGGCGGAATGTTCTATCTCTATCACCACAACGACCTGTCACGGCTGGCCGAACTGTTCGGCGCGCTACGACGGCATCGCCCGGCCCCGCCGCTGTCACGCGACACAGTGCTTGCACCCAACGCCGGTATCGGCCGCTGGCTGCGCATACAGCTGGCCCACAGCGAAGGCATCGCAGCGAATATCGATGGCCGCCTGCCCGGCGAGTTCATCTGGGCCCTGCTGCATGCGGTGATCGACGACGCCGACGCGGGCGATCATTTCGAAGCCGATCGCCTGCCCTGGCATCTCTATGTGGCGCTGCCGAGCATGGCCGCCGACATTCCGGCGGTGGCCGATTATCTGGGCGATCCGGTGGACGAGGTACGCCGCTATCAGCTGGCCCGACAGCTGGCCGATGTATTCGACCAATACCTGGTCTATCGCGCCGACATGCTCGCCCGTTGGGAAGCGGGCGACACGCCGGCCGCCAATCCCGGCCGCTGGCAGGCCCAGGTCTGGCGCTGGCTGACCCGCGACGATCGGCTCGGCGGCCGGCACCGGGCACGCGTTCTGACCGATTTCATCCAGCGGCTGGGCTCCGACCGCGCTCTTCAGCAGCGCGTGATCTACCACTGCCCGAACCCGCTCTACTGCTTCGGGCTGGTGGCACTCGCGCCGGATCATCTGCGCTTGCTGTACGCGCTGGCCGAACATATCGACGTGTATTTCCTGCTGCCCAACCCCAGCGAAGCGTATTGGGGCGATATCACCGCCGGGCGCCTGCCGCTGGAGCTGCCCGGCATGCAGGCCGAAGACGACGACGCCCTGCTGCCCGGCGAGGCACTCGTTGAAGCCGGCCACCCGCTGCTGTCGGCCCTGGGCCGGATGGCACGGGATACCGTGCGCGTGCTCTATTCCGACGAGTTCGCGGGCATGATCGAGCCGGAACTGGGCGATCTGATGGCCTATGACGTGCCCGACGACGACAGCCTCCTGCATCGCGTTCAGGCCGATATCGTGCGTCTTGACTGTAGCCACGCCATGCAAGGCATCGCCGACGACGACACCTCCTTCGAGGTCCATGCCTGCCACAGCCCGCTGCGCGAAATCCAGGTGCTGCAGGACCAGCTGCTCGATCGCCTCGCGGCCGACGACAAGCGCGTGGCCGCGGGCGAAATCGAACCCGGGGACCGGCTGGCGCCGCGCGACATCATCGTCATGCTGCCGGACGTTGCCGCCTACGCGCCGGCCATCCAGGCCGTGTTTGGCGGCGCCCCCGCCGATCGCTATCTGCCGTTCGGGCTGGCCGATCGTGCCCGTTCGGCCGCGCATCCTATCGTGACCTGTGTGTCTGCCCTGCTCGATCTGCCGCTGTCGCGCTGGCAGGCCAGCACCCTGCTCGACCTGCTTGCCGTGCCGGCGGTCATGCGTCGCTTCGGCCTGTCTGCCGGTGAGCTGGATGCGATCACCGACTGGGTGGGCGCAGCCGGCATTCGCTGGGGCCGCGATGCACGCCACCGCGACGCACTTGGCGCAGGCGCATTCGAACAGAACAGCTGGCGCTTCGGCCTCGACCGGCTGCTACTGGGCGTCGCCCAATCCGACGACGAGACGCTTACCGCCGGCGTTGCCCCATGGGCCGACCTGGAAGGCGGCATGACGGCTGCCCTGGGCAAACTCTGGCGCTTCGAACGCACCCTGGCGGATACGGCCGATGCATTGGCACAGTCCGCCACCCCCGCCCAATGGCAGACCCGGCTCAACGCGATGCTGGATGCGCTGATCCTGCCGGCCGCCGACGCGCCCGACGAACAACGCGCCGTGGACAGCCTGCGCGGCGTGTTCGCGCGTTTCGAAACCGCGGAAAGCTGCACCCGCGCGCGCGCGCTCGCCGACGACCGCCGTATTTCCTGGCCCGCGGTACGCGACATGCTGCGCGCCACGCTCGAATCCGCGGCCGAACGCCAGCCCTTTCTGGCCGGCGGTATCACCTTCTGCGGCATGGTGCCGCTACGCGCCGTGCCGTTTCGTATGGTCTGCGTGCTGGGCATGAACGACGACGCGTTCCCGCGTCAGGACACTGCCCGTGCCTTCAACGTGATGTTCGACGCCCCGCGCCTGGGCGACCGTAATATTCGCGACGACGACCGACTGCTGTTCCTGCAGGCGCTCACTGCCGCAGGCGACAGCTTCTATATCAGCTATCTCGGCCAGGACATGCACAGCGGCGAAAGCCTGCCGCCCTCGCCAATCGTGGGCGAGACGCTGGAGTTCGTGCATCGCACCTATTTTCGCGACTACAGCGCCAAGGCCTTTAGAGCGCGGCTCGTGCATGAACAGCCCATGCAGCCGTTCTCGCCACGCTATTTCAACGCCGACGAGCCGGATACGCGCGTCTTTACCTTCGCCGGCGACTGGCGCGACGCGACCCGTGCCGCGATCAGCCCGCGGGCGACGCGTACGCCGCTGCTCGACGGCAGCGAAGCCCCGCCAGCCGAGGCGCTGGAAACGATCGATCTGGAAAGCCTGAAACGCTTTTTCGACCATCCGCCACGCGCATTCTTTCGCGAACGGGTGAAGCTCGATCTCGATATCGACGATCACCGCCTCGACGACGCCGAGCCGATCGGGCTCGATCCGCTTGCCGCGGCCGCGCTGCGCCAGCGCCTTTTCGACAGCGCCGATGCCGGCACGCTGGATGCCATCGATCTCGAACCCACCGCCCTCGAACGCGCCCGCGGCACGCTGCCACCACCGCCGCTGGCCAACGTCGATTACGCCGACCAGGCCCAGGCCGTCAATACGCTGCTGCCTATCTGGCAAGCCTGGAAGACCGAGGGTGCGCCCACCACCGTGGATATCGATCTGGGCATCGATGGCGTACGTGTGACCGGGCGGGTGCCGCAGCTCTGGCCGCAAGCGCTGCGACGCCTGCGAACCGGCAAACTCAAGACGCGTTTTCGTCTGCGTTACTGGATCGACTATCTCGCCGTGGTCGCCGCAGGCCACGACGTCGCGCTGGAGATGGCCGGCTTCGCGGCGAAGAAAAAGACCTTGGAGGTCGCCCACTATGCCGGCCATATCGATGCGCAGGCCGCCACCGCCGCGCTCGCCGAGCTGATCGCGGTATACCGGGCCGGGCAACGCCGACCGCTGCCTTATCACCCCGACCTGGACGACGAATACGACCCCGATCAGAACAAGGCATTCGACAACGTCAGCTATCGCTTCAAGCCGGACGCCTACTTTCCGCACCACCTCATGCGCGACCCGTATTTCCTGCGCCTGCTGGGCGACGACGATGCACCGCTGGGCGAAAGCGCCGAACAGAGTCCGTTCATCCAGGCCATCGAGACCATCAGCGGGCCCATGAACGCGGCCCTGACCACGGTCGAGCCGAGCACCTGACCGATTGCCAACGCACAATCGCCGGCGGCCACGAGCCAAGCCACGCGCCCGGCGCCATTGGGTAATGCTGCGCATTCCCCTGGGCCGCACGACGCGTTACCGTGCCGCGCCATCGCAACCAAGAGAGCGGCCGCGGGCGTGAAATACTGTCGAATGCTGGCGTTTCTGTTGATCGCCACTGCCGGGCTTTCCCTGGCGCTGGCCAACCTGCTGTCGCTGATTCCCAGCGATATCTGGTGGATTCGCATCACCGACTTTCCGCGCCTGCAAAGTGCGGCGGCCCTGGCCGTACTGATCGCAGGCGCGGCCTGTTTTTTGCGCTGCTACCGGCGCGCAAGCATGGCGCTCATCGCCGTCATGCTGGCAACGCTGATCTACCACGCGGCGGTGCTGTTGCCCTATACGCCGCTGCACGGTGCGCTGACCGACAATGCCTGCACGCCCGACCGGCGGCTGACGGTGATGGTTGCCAACGTGCGCCTGCGCAACGACCCGGACGGGCGCCTGATCGAACAGGTTCGCCGCTACCAGCCCGACGTATTCGTGGTGCTCGAAGTCAACGACTCGTGGCTGGACGCCCTCGCCCCGCTCGAACAGAGCATGCCGCACACCATCCACCGGACCACCGGCTCGTATTTCGGCATCGCGCTGTATTCGCGCCTGCCCCTGCATTCGAGCGAGATCCGCTATCTGGCCGGACAGGACACCCCGCAGATCGTCACCGAAGTTGAACTGCGCACAGGCGAACGCGTCGATTTTCTGGGCATTCATCCGCGCCCGCCGCATCCGTCGCAGTCCGCGCTCGGGCGCGACGCGGTGCTGCTCAAGGCCGGGCTGTTGCTGCACGACAGCGACCGCCCCGGCGTGGTCGCCGGCGACCTCAACGCCACCCCCTGGGAACGAGCCGTCACCCACATGCGCGAAATCGGGCGGCTGGTCGATCCGCGCCAGGGCTACGGCTTTTTGCCGACCTACGACGCCCAATCCTGGTGGATGCGCTGGCCGCTCGATCATGTGTTCCACGAGGCCGGCTTCGACGCCGTCGAGCTGATTCGTGGCAACGATTTCGGCTCGGACCACTTTCCCTACGTCGCCCGCCTGTGCCGGGTCGATCAGGCTGAAAGCGAAACCCGCGACCGGCCGAACGACACCACGATTCGCGCCGCGCGGGATACCATCGAACGCGCGCGTGTACAGAGCAGCGACGGGTAAGCACTCGCCAGCCCGTAGCCGAGACGCTAGCCTACAACGCGATACGCTCGGCGCCTGTCGCACGGCAATGCTTTGGGTTGCCGTGCGCCCCGTGTCGCCCCCGTCGTTGACCGGCCATGAATACAACCGCATGAGTACCCGCCAGCCTTTCGATGCCGCCACCCTGCCGCTACACGGCCTGCGCCTGATCGAGGCCAGCGCCGGCACCGGGAAGACCTTCAGCCTGGCCGGGCTCTATCTGCGCCTGATCGTGGAGGAACGCGCTAGCGTGCGCGAGATCCTGGTGATGACCTTCACCCGTGCGGCAACCCAGGAGCTGCGCGAACGCATCCGCGCCCGCCTGGCCGATGCCGCCCGTATTGCCCACGCGCCGGAACATGCCGTTGCCGGCAACGCCGAACACGACTTCACCCGTCGCATTCTCGACCACAGCGACGAAGCGCCCGCCGCGCTTGCCCGCCGGCTGGCGGACGCCGCCGCGCGCGTGGACGAGGCCACCATCGTCACCATCCACGGCTTTGCCCAGCGCGCGGCCAGCGAAAACGCCTTCGAATCCGCCCTGGCCTTCGATCGCGGCGAGCCCATCGACGACCCGTCGATCTACCGCGAAGCGGCCGCCGACTACTGGCGCGAACACGTCTTCGGCAGCGATGCCAACGCAGGCGACACGCTCGCCCTGTGGCCCTCGCCGGACGCACTCTACGCTGCGCTGGCCCCGCTGCTCGCCCGCCCGCATGTGCGCCTGGCCGGTATCGACCACGACCGCGTGGCCACACTCGGCGCCGACCTCGCCCGCCTGTGGCCCGGCAGCGCCGAGACGCTATCGAAAACGCTGATCGAGGCGCTTGAAGCCGACGCCCTGCTTAAAAGCGGCGCGCTCTATAAAAGCCTGACGACGATCGACGATATCGACGCCGAACTCGCGGCGCTGGACCAGCGGATTCAGGACGCTATTGCCGCGGGCTCGGTGCCGGCGCTGCCGGAATGGCTGCGAGCACTGGCTACGCCCGCGCCGCAGTTCAAGAAGGCCGCCAAACATCAGGCGTTTGCCGAACCGCTGGCCGAACTCGCCGTGTTGCCCGTTCTGGCCGAGCTGCAGCCGCTGGCCCGGCTGGTGGCTATCGAAGCGGCCGCCCGTGCCGTGCGGGACCGCGCGGCGCAACGCAAGATCGAACGCCGCCAGTACAGCTTTGACGACCTCATCGCGGCCCTGCACGCGGCGCTGCACACGCCCGGCACCGGCGCCACGCTCGCCGACGCCCTGCATGCACGCTGGCCCTATGCGCTGGTGGACGAATTCCAGGATACCGACCCACTCCAGTACGCCAGCCTGTCGCGTATCTATCTGCACACACCGCGCGAGCGCGGCGCGCTGCTGCTCATCGGCGACCCCAAGCAGGCCATCTACGGCTTTCGCGGCGGCGATATCTATGCCTACCTCGCCGCGGCCCGGGCCGCCGACGAGGCCCGCTATACGCTCACCACCAACTTCCGCTCTACCCAGCAGGTGCTCGATGCCATCGAAGCCCTGTATTGCGTGCCGGACGGTGCGCCGTTTCTGGTCGAGGACATCGATTTTCCGCACGTCGACGCCGGGCGCGCCGCGAACGACAAACGCATCGTCGACGGCAACGGCCAGGAACTCTCGGCGCTCACCGTCTGGCAGCTGAACGGCGGCAAGGGCACCAAGAGCGAAGACCGGCCACTGCTCATCGACCACACCGTGGCCGCCGTCGCCGGCCTGCTCGACGGCAGCACGCGCTGGCAATACGCCACCGGAATAGAACAAGCCATCGCGCCGCGCGATATCGCCGTGCTCGTCAACAACCATGGCGAGGCCACGTCCATCCAGGCCGCGCTCGCCGCCAAGGGCATCATGGCCGTCTGCCAACACCGCGATTCGGTATTCGCCAGCGAAGAAGCCGACGACCTGCGTCTGGTGCTGCGGGCCATGGCCGCGCCGGACGATGCCATGGCCGTACGCGCCGCCCAGCCCACTGCGCTCATCGGCAAGCGCCTGGCCGATCTCATCGCGCTGGCCGACGACGACCACGCGATGCAACAGGCCATCGAGCGCTTTCATGTGCTGCACGAAGCCTGGGCCAGTCGCGGCGTACTCACCGCGCTGGAGCGGCTGTTCGTGGACTGTGCGCCGGCCCTGCTGGCGCTCACCGACGGCGAACGGCGCATGAGCAATTACCTGCAGCTGGGCGAACTGCTCGCCAACGCCGAGGCCGAATGCTTCGGCATGGCCAGCGTCGTGCGCTGGCTGGACGAACGCATCGCAGCCGCTGTCGAAGGCACGGCGAGCGCGGTGGACGACGACAGCCAGCTACGGCTGGAATCCGACGCCGATCTGGTACGCATTACCACCGTGCACGCGGCCAAGGGGCTGCAGTACCCGATCGTGTTCATGCCGTTCGCGCTATGGCTGGGCACGGCCGGCGCGCCGGATAAGCCGCCGCTGATCTTTCACGACGACAACGGCCATGCGCTGATCGACCTCGTGGGCGACGACGACGCCCACCGCGAACAGGCCGTGCTGGAAGCCCGTTCGGAAGCGTTGCGCCTGCTCTACGTAGCCCTGACCCGTGCCGAACAGGCCCTGGTGGCGGGCTGGCGTGACGCGCCCACAACCCGCGGCAGCGCCCTGGCCAGCCTGCTCGCCCGCGGTGAACAAAGCGCCGACGCCGCCCTGGAACAGCTCGCCGCCGACCTGCCCATAACGCTTGAAACGGTGGACGCGGAAAGCGCCGCCCCGGACGTCGAACGCCGGGCCCCGGCGGCCGCCGATACGCTCGCTGACGCGCGCAGCGACCTGCCCACGCCGCGCCCGCGCTGGTCTACCTACAGCTTCTCTCGGCTGGCCCATGCCCCGGCAGACAACCGCCCCGCCGAACTGCCCGAAGCCGGCGCCGATGACGAACTGGCCAGCGCCGCGGTCGAGACGCTCGAAGCAGACCCCGAAGGCACCCTGCCCAAACTGGACGAACGGCTGTCCGGCGTGCGCTTCGGCTCGGCGGTGCACGACGTGCTCGAAGAATGGGTAGGCAATACGCAGCGCGGCACCTGGCCCGCGCCCGGCGCGCCTCTCGACGAGGACCAGCGCGACTTTCTGCTCAAGACGCTGCGCCAATACGGCCTCATCGGCGAGGAAGAACGCGACCCGCGTATCGACGACACCGCCGCCCTCATCGCGCGTACCGTGCATACCCCGCTGCCGGAGCTCGGCCCGTTGGCCGAGCTGAACCCGCGCCAGACGCTCGCGGAAATGGAGTTCATGCTGCGCCTGCGCGGCAACCGCCTCGGCGCGCTGGTCGAGCTGCTGCGCGAGGCCGGCTACCTGCCCGCCGCGCTCGGCGGCGCCCCGCAGCAAACGCTCTACGGGCTGATGCAGGGCTTCATCGATCTGGTGGTCGAAAACGACGGCGCCTATTACGTGCTCGACTACAAGACCAACCGCCTCGGCGACACGCCGGCCGCCTACAACGCGGCCGGCCTCGAACGCGCCATCGGCCGGGCCCACTACGACCTGCAATACCTGATCTACACCGTCGCCCTGCACCGCCATCTACGCCAGGCGCTGGGCGACGCCTACGACGCGGCCCGGCACCTGGGCGGGGTGCAGTATCTGTTCGTACGAGCAATGGACGGCAAAACCAGCTCTGGCGTGTTTATCGATAAACCGCCGGTCGAACTGGTGGAAGCGCTGGACGCCTTGTTCGATGCCGAACCGGCGGATCAAGGTATGACGGCATGAGCACGCAACCGCACGTAATTGGCGTAGGTCGGCTTAGGCCGCAGGCCGTAAGCCGACATTCCGCCGTCGCGCCCCGCGCTCACCCCCGAGAAAACCGCAGCTCACGAGCTACGGCGGACGGTGAGTCACGGCGTGAAACAGACGCCTGTCTGTACTCACGAATGGGTCAGGCCTCTGGTTTCGCGCTGATGCGCGACCGACTTTCGTTTGCTTGTCCAAACGAAAGTAGGCAAAGGAAAAGACACCCGGGTTACGCGTCGGCGCTGCGCGCCGAACCACTGCGATGCGCGGGCCGAAGGGTGTGGCCAGAACTCGGATCGCTTTGGCGATCCTCAAA
>NZ_CAXGSH010000094.1:0-14804 GCF_964012375.1 uncultured Salinisphaera sp. | reverse complement strand
CGCGCGCAAAAGACACCGGCGCGACCGTAGATGAATAGATCAGAGGTTCCTTAGGCCCTGGGCGACGCTCAAGGCGCGAAAGTGTCGCGGCTACGAGCTCTTCTTGCTGGTGTCGTTTTCGCAGTTGTCCGTGCGGCATTCGCCGTAGAGCACCAGCGTATGCTTGGACAGGTCAAAACCGGATTTCTGGGCCACGTCGCGCTGACGCTGCTGGATTTCGGTATCGAAGAACTCCTCGATCTTGCCGCACTTCACGCAGATGAGGTGATCATGCGGGCCCTGTTCGAGCTCGAACAGGGCATGGCCGTCCTCGAAATGATGGCGAATCACCAGGCCCGCGTCCTCGAACTGGGACAGCACGCGATAGATCGTGGCCAGGCCGATGTCCTCGTCTTCGGCCATGAGGCGGCGATAGACGTCTTCGGCCGAGAGATGATCCTCCCGGTTGTTTTGCAGCACTTCCAGGATCTTCAGGCGGGGTAGTGTCGCCTTGAGTCCGGCTTTGCGCAGATCGCTGGTTTCCATGCGTCGGCACCTCGATAAATCGCAGAACGGTCCGTTTGATAAGGACCGTCCGGGCGCTGAATGATTCAGCCCGGTCGGGGCGCTGCCTAGCGTGCGTGGTCGCGATCGTAGGTCAGCGCTCGGCCGATACAGCCTCGGCTAAGTTTACCTTCATGATAGGCCAGTTGGCCAGACACGAAAGTGCTCATGATGCGGCTTTGAAAGGTATGGCCGGCAAACGGCGACCAGCCGCATTTGGCCAGGATCGGTTCGTGATCGACCACGGTCTGTCCGCTCAGGTCCGCAATCACCAGATCGGCCCAGTAGCCTTCCCGAATATAACCCCGCTCGGCGATATCGAAGCGATCCGCCACATTATGCGCGCTCTTGGTCACCAGCTGTTCCAGGCTGAAATGCCCCGCACTGACGTGATCGAGTAGCGAAGGCATCGCATGCTGAACCAGAGGCAGCCCCGCCGGCGCGCCAAAGTAGGATTTTTCCTTCTCCGATAGCTGATGCGGTGCGTGATCCGTGGCCAATACATCGATGCGGTCGTCGGCGACGGCTTTCAACAGCGCCATGCGATCGGCATGGGTCTTGATGGCCGGATTGCACTTGATCAGCGTGCCGCGGGCCGCGTAATCGCTGTCTTCAAAGAACAGATGATGGGCACAGGCCTCGGCGGTGATCTGTTTCGGCCCCATGGCGCCGGCGTCGAACAGATCCAGTTCGTCGGCGGTGGTGATATGCAGGATATGCAGCCGTGCTCCGTGGCGTCGGGCCAGGTCGATCGCTTTTGATGACGAGGCATAGCAGGCCTCGCGCGAGCGAATGACCGGATGCTCGCTCATTGGCACATCCTCGCCGTAGAGCTCGCGCGCCCGGGCGGCGTTCGCCTCGATCATGGGCGTGTCTTCGCAGTGGGTGAGGATGGTCAGCGGCGAATGCTCGAAGATCTGTTCGAGCGCGGTGTCATCGTCGACCAGCATGCGGCCCGTGGAGGCGCCCATGAAGATCTTCACGCCGGCCGACAAGCGCGTATCGAGCTTCTTGATTTCTTCGATGTTGTCGTTGGTGGCACCGAAGTGAAAACCGTAGTTCGCAGTGCAGCGGCCGTGCGCGAGCGCGTGCTTGGCCACCATGGCGTCGTGGTCGACGGTCGGCGGCTTGACGTTGGGCATGTCCATGAAGCTGGTGATGCCGCCGGCCACGGCCGCGGCCGATTCACTGGCCAGGTCGGCCTTGTCGGTCAGGCCCGGCTCGCGGAAATGCACCTGGTCGTCGATCATGCCGGGCAGCAGGTAGTGCCCGCCGGCATCGATGACTTCGACATCGGCCGGCGCAGCGATATGGCCGGCAATCTTCTCGATTCGCCCGTTACGAATCAGCACGTCGGCTTCGCGGCGCTGTCCTTCGTTCACGAGGCGGGCGTTCGCAATCAGGTAGTCGGTCATGCGGCGGGGCGGTAGGAATTTGCCCCCAGTTTATGACCTGCGGACGTTTCGTACGAGTCTACGCCCAGGGCTGCGGCCTGATTGTTGTCGGCAAGAGCACCTGTGCCCCTTGCGGCGCGGGCAGGCGCGGTGCGACGGGCGGCTAGGCCCTAGACAGATCGATCCCGCGCTCGGGCAGCATCACCGGAATCCCGTCGTCGACCCGATAGGCGGTATGGCGATCGGCGGTAACCAGGGCCTGTTCGAGCGGCGAATCCACCGTGCTGTCGTCGGCATAGCGTGCCTGGCCGGCGCTTACGCGTTCGTTGAGTCGGGCCAGGGTGTCCTGATCGGCCAGCGTGACGGCCGCGCCCGATACCGGGCACACCAGAATATCCAGCAGTTTCTTGTCCACGATGGCCACTCGTTGCGATCCAGGCCGGCGATTCTAGCATCGGCGGGGCCCGGTTCGGGCGCTATTCAAGAATCGCGGCGCATGGCCGCTATCCGTTTTCAGGATATAAGCCGTGGGCCGGCGAGAGCATGTGCGCGGCGCGCAACGAGAATGCCATGCAACACGTGACCGGCCCCCTCATCACCGCCTACCGACAGCGTATCGACCCGCACATGGGCGCGGTGGCACTCCTGCTCATGCTGGCGTGTCTGGGGGTGGGGCTGGGCAGTGGCAGCATGCTGCTCGCGCTGGGCGTGCTCGTGCCGAGCGCGGCGCTCACGCTTCTGATTGTCTTCCTGGCGCCGGGTACGATGGCCAGCGCGCTGTTGATGGCGGCTCAGTTCGTCGTGCTCTCGGCCCTGCTCATAGACCAGACCGGCGGGCGCATCGAGGCGCATCTGAGTGTGTTCATCGCGCTTGCGGCGCTCGTCGCCTATGCCGACTGGCGCGTGCCGGTGGTGGGTGTGGCCCTCGCGCTCGTTCATCACGCGTTATTCGCTTACCTGCAATACCGGGGCCTGGTCACGCTCTATGCCCCATCGCTCGAGCCGACGGCGCTGCCGGTGCGATTCGCGATGTATGCCGGCGTGCTGGTGGCCTATGCCGGGGTGCTCGGCTATGTCGCCGCAATCCTGGGGCGCGCGGTACGCGATACTGCCGCCATCCAGGCGTTCGCCGAAGCGGCCGAACGCGGCACGCTGACCCAGGCGTTCACGCCGGTGCAGCTGCAGCGTCCGGCCATTGCCGCCGTTGCGCGTCTGCAGTCGCGGTTCTCGCAGCGCCTGGCCGCGGCCGGCAAGGCCGCGAACGCGGTGCGCCGGCTCAGCGGCGATGCCGCGCAGGCGCAGCAAAAGCTACAGGTTCAGACCGAGCGCAGCGGCGTCCATATCGAGCGCATGGCCAGCAGCAATCGGACGCTGGCTACGACCAGCCGCCAGAGTACGGACCAGGCCGAGCAGGGCCACGCGCTGGCCACGAACGTGGGCGGCGCGCTCGATCAGAGCGCACAAAGCGTACAGCGCCTGGACGATACGATGGCCCGGGTCGATGAAAGCGCGCGCGATATCGCCCGGCTTCTGGGCGAGATCGATGCGATCAGCGCCCAGACCAATCTGCTCGCGCTCAATGCCTCGGTAGAGGCCGCCCGCGCCGGCGAGCAGGGGCGCGGGTTCGCAGTGGTGGCCGGCGAGGTGCGCAAGCTCTCGCAGCGCAGCAGCGACATCGCCCGTTCAATTCGCGAGCGCGTCGAGCGTTCGCTCGGCCATGTCGAAACCGGGGTGGCCGATGTCGAGTGCGCGGCCGAGCGCATGCATGCCGTGGTGGCCGTGTTCGAACAGATCCAGCAGCGCCTGCACGAAATCAGCGCTTCAGGGCGCCAGCAGCAGGACGGTATCGATGTGCTCGATGAAGGCATCCTCGCCATGCAACAGGCGATGGCTGCCTCGGCGCAATCGATCGAGAGCACGCAGGACGTCGCCGAGCGTTTGAATCGCGAAGCCGACATGCTCGGCGAGGCGATCGGTTATTTCCGTATCCCGGCCGAAGAGACAGCCGGGCCCGGCGGGCGACGCGAACGCCGGCATCGCCAGCGTCCGCCCAAGGAATCGGTCACCGAATCGGTACGCCGCGGCGTATTGCCGACCTGAAGGCCGACCACAAGTCCATGCCGCGGCCGGCCATGGCGGCCGTGCAATGCGGCGGTATAAGCTGTAGCGGTCGTTCCCCGTATACGATCGATCATGCGCGACGAGGTCAAGGACTATTACGGCCGCCAGCTCACCGGCAGCCAGGATCTGGCCACCACGGCCTGCTGCGATCAGGCCCCGCCTGAGCATCTCAAGCCGGTATTGGCGAAGCTCCACGACGAGGTGATCAGCCGCTACTACGGCTGCGGTCTGGTTGCACCGGCCGCGCTCGAGGGCATGCGTATTCTGGATCTGGGCAGTGGCAGCGGGCGCGATGTCTATCTGTTGTCGGCCCTGGTCGGCGAAACCGGCGAAGTCGTCGGCGTCGACATGACCGACGAACAGCTCGAGATCGCCTGCCGGCATCAGGATTATCATCGTCAGGCCTTCGGCTTCGAACGCTCCAACGTGCGTTTTCTCAAGGGCTATATCGAAGCGCTCGACGAACTCGACCTGGTGCCGGCGAGCTTCGATATCGTGATCTCGAACTGCGTGATCAATCTAAGTACCGACAAGGCCAAGGTGCTGGCCGACGTCAAACGGTTGCTCAAACCCGGTGGCGAATTCTATTTTTCGGATGTCTATGCCGATCGCCGCGTGCCGGCCGAGCTCGCACGCGACCCGGTGCTCTACGGCGAATGTCTGGCCGGCGCGCTCTATTGGAACGATTTCGAAAATCTCGCCCGGGCATCGGGCTTTGGCGACCCGCGGCTGGTGGAATCGCGGCGCCTGGGCATCGACAACCCGGCCATCGAAGCGCGGCTTGGCAATATCCGTTTCTATTCGGCGACCTATCGGCTGTTCAATATCGATGCCCTGGAGCCGGCCTGTGAGGATTACGGTCAGGCCGTGATCTATCAGGGCACGCTCGCCGACATGCCGCACGCCTTCGTGCTCGATGGCCACCACAGGATCGAAACGGGCCGGGTATTTCCGGTATGCGGCAATACCTGGCGCATGCTCGCCGAGAGCCGTTTCGCGGCGCATTTCGAGTTCATCGGCAATTTCGATACCCATTACGGCATCTTCGCCGGCTGCGGCACGGCGCTGCCTTTCGATGAACAGATGCCTGCGACAGCCGAGGCCGGTGGCTGCTGTTAGCTCGGGGCCGGGTGGGCTGGCTTGGGCCGCGAGGCCGTAAGCCAACATGGAACGCCCGCCTCGGGATTGAAAGCGGTGGGAGTCGAACCCGCGGGCTGCGTTCCCTGTTGGATTACGCTGCGCTAATCCAGCCTACGCCCTTCGTTCGCGGGTGATCGTTATCGTCGTCGAATGGCGAGCCATCCTTTGATCGCTTGGTGTCCATCTGCGGACTTTGGTGGTCGTTAGGTGAGGCCGCGTAGGTTGGCTTAGGCCGACAGCCAACAGGTCACGGCTTCTGTGGCGCGTGCGAAAGACGCGGGTCGAATCGCTCGCTCTTATTTGCGCTTTTAGCGTTCATTCGCGGACTTCCTCGTCCGCCGAAGCTCGCCAGAGTCAATAACTGCTCTTGAGCCCGACCACTGCGACCACGATTGCCAGTACGCACACCAGCCGGGCCGGGCGCGCCGAATCGCCCCAGAACAGGATACCCAGCAGCGTGCTGCCCACCGCGCCCACGCCGGTAAACACGCCGTAGGCCACGGCCATGGGAATGCTGTGCATGGCGTAATGCAGACAGGCCAGCCCCAGGCCGAAGCCGCCGACACCGAGCAGCAAGCCGGAAGCATAGATACGCCGCGTCAGGCGTTCGAAGCCGGCCACGCCGACGATTTCGAAGGCCCCTGCGCATAACAAGGCCAGCCAGCTCATGACGTGGCCTTCGCGGTCGACGTGGCGGTGAGCTTGAGCCCGCAGATCGCCGCCAGCAGCAGGGTCAACCAGGCGAGCGCGGCCGGGTCGAAGCGCATGCCGAAGGCGAAGTGGTCCAGCAGGGCGGTGCCGGCTGTGCCCAGGCCGACGAACAGGATATAGACCGTGGTGGCGGCCAGCCGGCGTGCCGCGAGCAGGGCCAGGCTGAAACTGGCGATGACGCAGCCACCGGTCGCAGCCCAGTCGATGATGCTATCGGCGGCATTGAGTCCGGAAATCCAGCCGACTTCCGCAGCGGCGGCTAGAACCAGCCAGATCAGGTTTTGCATTGTTCGCTCCTGCTAACTAACGGTCGTTAGTATAAGCCAGCGCGGTCGAACTGCAAGGGCCGGTTCGCCTCTGTTCGCTCGCGCTAGAATGGGCGCGATGAACGACGCTGCCGCATCCACCGCCGAACGGATCGAAAAAACCGCCCTCGCGCTGTTCGCACGCCAGGGCTACGAAGCCACCACGCTCGCGCAGATCGCCGACGGCGTGGGTATTCGCAAGCCATCGCTGTACAACCATATCGACAGCAAGGCGGCGCTGTTTCTGGCCCTGGTCACCCAGGTGGAGGCAGCTTTCTTCGTGGTTCAGGATGCAAGCTTGGCCCGGCATGCCGAGGCCGATGTGAAGACCCGCCTGCACGCGCTCGTCGAGGACTTGAGTGCCTTCATCTTCACCGAGTCCCAGGGGGCGTTCTACAAGCGCTGTTTGCTGTTTCCACCGGAGCCGCTGGCCGCACAGATCCGCGAAATCAACGCGGCCAACGAACGCCGTATCGACCGTGCCCTGCGTGACCTCTACCTGCAGGGCCAGCGCGAGGGCTGTTGGCGGGCGATTGGGGAGCGCGCCTTTCTGGACGCGTTCTACTGCCTGATGGACGGCCTATACAGTCAGCGCTTCATCTACGACGAGGCCGAATACCGACGCCGGCTGGCTTCGAGTTTGGCTGTCTTCTGGGCCGGGCTCGTACACGCGCACGATTGAAGCCCGGTTTGGTTTTACTTTACCCGTATGGTAAAAATGTAATGTTATTTCATTTTATTTATCAGTCGGGGATCTCATGTGGGGGAATCATCAGTACGGGCCGGTCGCGGTACAGCGGCCGTGGCGGCGTTCGGTCGTCTGTCTTGCATTGCTGTGCGTGCCGGCGTCGGCCTGGGCGGCCGGTAACGACGCCGACACGCTCGCCTTGCCCGGCCAGGGTGCCGAGCAGCAGGCACTGGGCCCGATTTCGGTGACCGGCGCGCCGCTGCCGGGCAGTCCGTTGTCGCAGGCGGCGGATGTCGACGTGGTGGAATCCGACGATATCGAAGCCAAGGGTGCGACCAATCTGGGCGAGGCGGTCGAGGACCTGGCCGGCGTGGATTCGATCAGCACCGGCAACAGCGTGGGCAAGCCGGTGATTCGGGGTCTTTCCGGCGAGCGCATCAAGATTTTGTCGAACGGCGTAGGCGTCGATCACCAGCAGTACGGCGTGCGCCATATGCCCACCACCGATACGTTCCTGATGGATCGGGTGGAAGTCGTGCGCGGTGCCTCGAGCGTGCTTTATGGCTCGAGCGCGCTGGGCGGCGCGATCAACCTGCTGCCCCCGGCCATTGCCTGGGACACGCCGGTGCAAGGCGAGGCGCTGACCCGCTATTCCACCAACAACGGTCAGTGGGATACGGGCGTGAAGGCCACCGGCGGCAACGGCCGCTTCGGTTACGCTGCCGGGATCATCCGGCGCAGCGCGGGTAATATCGAAACGCCCGACGAAACGACCTATTTCCCGCCGCCGCCGGCCGAGAAGTTTCGCGACGCGCCGGCCTATACCGGCAAGCTCGGCTATACCGACTTCAATCAGGTCAACGGCGATTTCGCGCTGGGCTATCGCGACGACGACGGCGGCGAATGGACCGCGCGCTACTCGCGCTACAACGACGAGCACAATTTTCTACTGCCGCCGCCTGCGGGCAACCTGCCGCCGGCCGCCGGTGAAGAAGGCGTGGGTCAGTACATCGACAACGAGCAGGTCGAGCTGGCCGGTAACAAGCAGGCCGGTGGCATCACCTGGAAGCCCAAGCTCGTCTGGCAGAACAACCGGCGCCGCTCGAACGCTGCCGGCACGCCCCGCGCGGCCGGTTTCGATAACGCCATCGATATCGAATTCGACCAGTACACCGCGCGCCTGGAAGGCCAGCACGGCCCGCTGCTCGGCCTGGACGGCGGCACCGTGGGTATCGAGTACGTGAACAAGGATCAGGTGTCGCGTGGCACCACCCAGCTGTCGCCGGGCGGCACGGTCGAGAACGCGGCGATCTTTGCCTTCGAGGAGAAAGGCCTCGGTGATCTGCTGCTGCAGGCCGGCCTGCGCTACGACCACCACGAGATCGAGGGCGATGCCTCCAAGACGGCGAACCCGTCGCAGAGCGTGCTCGATGCCGATACGCAATCCTATGATGTGGTGACCGGCTCGCTCGGCGGGATCTATAGCCTGACCGATCGTCTGTCGGTCGCGGCCAACGTTGGCCGCGGGTTTCGTGCGCCGAGCCTGTTCGAGCTGTATGTCGCCGGCCAGCACGGCGGCGTTGCGGCATTCCAGCGGGGCAATTCCGATCTCGACGAGGAAACCTCGCTCAATACCGATCTGTCGCTGCGCTGGGCCTCGGGTACGCTGCGTGCCAAGGCCACCGTGTATCGCAATGCCATCGACGACTACATCTTTCTTGCCAACACCGGCGAGACGATCAACGGTCTGCCGGTGGCAGCCTACAACCAGGCAGACGCCAAGCTCACCGGCGCCGAGCTGTCCATCGAAAAGGATATCGGCAGCTGGATGACGCTCAGCGCTGCGGCCGCCACCGTGGACGGGGAACGCCGCGATAACGGCGACGAGCTGCCGCTGCTGCCGGCCGATAATGTCCGTCTGGGCGCCGAGTTCACGCCCGCCAGCGACGGCTGGATTCAGGATCCGAGAGCGTCGGTAACGGTTCGCTACTACGCCTCCAAGGACGCCGCCCCCGGCGAGCCCTTCGCCCAGTTCGACGATGCGCCGTTCGGGTCGGCCTCGACCGACGACTACTACCTGGTCGATCTCGGCGCCGGCTTTTCGCCCGAGGTGGCGGGGCAGACGGTGCATCTCGATGTCGCCATCAACAACCTGCTGGACGAGGACTACCGCGGCTTTCTGGATACCTATAAAGGCTATGCGCTGTCGCCCGGCCGCGATGTGCGTCTGACCGCACGTGTTCCGTTCTAGACGTGATGCGTATCGACACCCGGTCCGGCAGGCGTGCGGCCGGACCATCGAGCGAGGGCGGCCCGCGCAACTGCAGTCGCGGCCGTAACCGGCGATGACGCAATCTGTAGTGGATACGCCGGTCGATCGGTCCGGGCGTAGCGCCGGCTACACTATCGCGGCGGTTTTTATCGTCGCGGTCGGCTTCGCGGCACTCACGGGCTATACGAAGGTCGCCTCGATCGCCCTGATTGCCTGCGTGGCGATGCTGGCCGGCGGCGTGCTCGGCTATCGGGCGCAGGGTGCGAGCGCATTCTGGCAGGCCCTGGACGGCGTGGCCGGCGGGGCGATGATCGCGGCCGCCTGTATCCTGCTGTTGCCCAAGGCCGTGTCCCTGGATGCGGGGCTGGCGGGTGTGGGCGTGTCGTTCGGCCTGCTGTTCGGTCTCGCCCTGCATCGCGCCTGTCGTTTCCAGGCCTGGCGCCCCGGGGCGCTGGGCGAATCCAGCCTGCTTGCGTTGACCGTGCATTCGGCCGGTGCGGGCGTGGTGATCGGCATGCTGTATGCGCAGACGCCTGGCCTGGGGTTATGGGTGGGCAGCGTCATCGTGGCCCACAAGTTCCCGGCCGGCTATGCGGTAGCAAGGCGTCTGCGCGCCAACGACGGCGCGCTGGCCGGAATCATGCTGCCGGCCTGTGCGGTGGGGATCGTCGCCGTGCTCGCGGCCATGACCACCGGCGTGTTGCCGCCCTCGGTCGGGGTGGGGGCGCTCGCCCAGGGCCTGGCTGCCGGGGTGTTTTTGCATGTGGGTCTGGAATGCGTCGCCCTCGAGGGTCCGGCCTCCGCTGGGCCCGACACGCCGGGCTGGCATATCTGGTTGCCGGTCGCGCTCGGCATTCTTCTCATGCTTGTCCTGAAACTCGCGATGGGGTGAGCGCCAAGGCCGGCGAGCGACCCGCTTGACAGCTTCTATATAGTTTATTTGTTATGTTATAACGTATGTAAATTATGACAGAAGACGAACTCCGGGCCATGCCCGACAGCCAGTACATGAGTCCGGATCAGCTCGCATTCTTTCGAGACCGATTGTTGCGGCTGCGCGAAGAAGTCCTCGTACGCGAGCGTGATATTCGCGTACGGCTCAATGAAAACCTCACGTTCGCAGATCCGGGCGACCGCGCCCTGGCCGAAGAGGCGCGCTGGCTCGATCTGCGCCTGCGGGATCGCGAAGCCCAGCTGCGCAACAAGATCGATGCCTCGCTAAAGCTGATTCGCGACGGCGACTACGGCTGGTGCGAGGTCTCGGGTGAGCCGATCGGTATCGAGCGCCTGCTGGCCCGTCCGACCGCCACCACCTGTGCCGACGTCAAGACCGACGCCGAGCTGCGCGAGCGCGCGTTTCGCGCGGCGCGCTGAATTACCCCACACGCTTTCAAAAAGGATTGGATATGCGCGATACACGCCTGCCGGTCACCGTGCTTTCGGGCTTTCTCGGCGCGGGCAAGACCACCGTACTCAACCACGTACTCGCCAACCGCGACGGCCTGCGCGTGGCGGTCATCGTCAACGATATGAGCGAGATCAATATCGATGCTGCCCGTATTCGCGATAGCGGCGCGTTGTCGCGCGTCGACGAGAAGCTGGTCGAATTTTCCAACGGCTGCATCTGCTGCACGTTGCGCGACGATCTGCTCGCCGAGGTCACGCGGCTGGCACGCGAAGAGCGCTTCGACTATCTGCTGATCGAATCCACCGGTATCTCCGAGCCCATGCCGGTCGCCGCCACATTCGCGGTACGCGACGAAGACGGCTTCTCACTGGCCGACGTTGCACGTCTGGACACCATGGCGACCGTAGTCGACGCGGCCGCGCTGCTGGCCGACTACGAAAGCGCGGACTTCATCGCCGATCGCGGCGAGTCGCTGGGCGAAGAAGACGAGCGCAGCGTGGTGGATCTACTCGTCGACCAGATCGAGTTTGCCGACGTCATCGTGCTCAACAAGATCGACCTGGCCACGCCGGAACAAAGCCGTGCGGCGCGCGGTGTGATTGCTGCGCTCAACCCGGCCGCCCAGGTGATCGAGGCCGAACACGGCCGCATCGCCACGGGCGATATCGTCGGCACCGGGCGCTTCGATTTCGATCGCGCGGCCATGTCGGCCGGCTGGGTACGCGAACTGCAGGGCGTGCATACGCCGGAGACCGAGGAATACGGTATCAGCAGCTTCGTCTATCGGCGTCGCCAGCCTTTTCATCCCCAGCGTCTGCTCGATCTGTTCCATTCGGACTGGCCCGGCGTGCTGCGCAGCAAGGGCTGGTTCTGGCTGGCCACGCGGCCCGATTTCGTCGGCGAAATGGCCCAGGCCGGGGGCGCGCTCACGCACCAGGCGATCGGCCTGTGGTGGGCCAGCGACCGGGCGGGGCAAGCGCCCGAAGATCCGGAGGCGCGGGCAACGCTGAAAGCAATGTGGGATCCGCTCTACGGCGACCGGCGCCAGGAAATCGTGATCATCGGCATGGGCATGGACGAAGCGGCGCTGATCGAGCGTCTGGATGCCTGCCTGCTGACCGAGGCGGAATGCATGGGCGGGCCCGAGATGTGGCGCGAATTCGACGACCCGTTCCCGCGTTGGCAGCTTGCTGCCCATTGATCAACAGTCGTCCGTCTGTCCCGGCGCTCGTTTCCTCGCGACGCCGGGGCCTTTTTATATGAACGAGATAATGGCCACCTGCCTACGGGCTCGGAACAGTCAGCTGCTATGACTGCGGGCGAAACGCCGGGCGGTGTGAATCATTCGACGCGTACGAAATGCCCATCCACGAACTTGAGTGCCAAGGAGCGCTCCGCATCCTTGTTCAGTATGGAATGCTGGAGCCGGCTCGAATCCTGGGCCACCAATACTTTGTCCCGACCGGGTTTTTTACGACTCAGCCCGGGAATGAATTGACTGTCCAGGTCGACGAAGGAAAGGATCTGCGTATCGGGATCGAACGACATGTGTTGCCGATACGAGTCCGGCCTGCGTGCATCGTAAATCGACGCATCGAGTAACGGATAGCGTTGTTTGAAGGCCGGATAGTCGAGCTTCAGCTCATCGCCCTCGAAAGCAATGACCAGCGCCGTGATATACGCCGGTTCACGGTTGCCTGCCTGGTCGCCGAGTAGCAGATACAGCTCTTCGTTGGCCGGCTGCAGCTTATGGATTGCCGTAACCTCGGCCTGTGCACCCTCCTGGCGTACCTGTGGCCACTCGCCGTCCATTTTGTAGAGGCTGCGTGCGCCCCAGGAACCGTTGGCCTTGCGCCACTGAATGATCGGATAGACATTGATGGCGTAACAGTTCTGCCCGGAGCATTCCTGTTGCTCGTATCGGACGTGCTGGAAGCTGTTCTGGTGCCAGAGCGTCGCCACATGGATCGTTCGATCCGACTGCTGCCATGACACCTGGCGCAGATGTTGTTGGTTGTCGGGCTGCAAGTCCTCGATCAATGCCGGTAGCGCCACCTCGTGTGCGCGCTCGATCAGCGCGTCGGTGATCCGGGCCGCCAGTTTTTCCTGTTCGGGCGGATACCCATTGCTGACCATTTCTTCGATCAAGGCATTCACGTCCGGTTGGGCGACGGCGCTGGTTGCGAGGAAAAACAGCGCGAACGGGATCACGAGTCGAAGCGTCATTGGACGGGCCCTGGTTCTATGCCTTGTTCCGGCAGCCGTCGGCACGCGGCGACCGGAACGCCTTGATAAACGGGCTTTATACAGCAGGCGCGAGGGATATCGGGGATACCGTGTTCGAGCGCGCTGGGCAGGCGGCCTCGCCGCGCAGCCATCGTTCCAGAACGGCGCCCACGCGAAGTGCGTCGCTATGCCGGGGCCTCCAGCGCGGCCAGAATGCCTGCCAGCGAGTCGCGCGGAATATCGCGGGTGATGAATACCAGCCGCGAGCGTCGGTCTTCGTCGGGCCAGGCGTCCAGCCAGGTCATGGGGTGGAAGATATGCTGTACCCCGTGGATGACAGCCGGGCGCGGTTCGCCGGCGATATGGATCAAGCCCTTGATACGCAGCATGCGCTCGCCCATGAGCGACACCATCAGCTGCAGCCAGACCTCGAGGCGATCGGCGTCGATGGGCGTATCGAAGGTGAAGCAGTGCGCCCGGATCCGGTCGTCGTGGCGATTCGGATCGTTGGCAACCGGTGTTGGCAGGAGCGTCGACGTCGGCGGTGCCACGGCTGCGCCCAGCCGCAGTCCGGTCGCGGCGCCGGACTGCGGCGTATTCTTAGCGGGTGCCGTGCCCAGCCAGCGTTCGATATCGGCCCCGTGCGCGCGCTGCGGATCGATACCCAGGTCGGTCAATTCGCTGGCCTCGACGTGGCCGTGGGTCACCGTCATCTGGCGGGCGCCGCTGTTGAGCGCGGCGAGCCGTGCGCGCAGATTCGCCAGCGTGTCGGCCGCAGTGAGGTCGGCCTTGGTAATTAACAGTAGATCGGCCATGGCGGCCTGCTTCATTGCCTCGTCGTGCGCATCGAGGCTGGCTTGCCCGTGGACGGCATCAACGCAGGTCACCACGCCGTCCAGTCGATAGGCGCGGGCGATACGGGCGTCGGTCATCAGGGTATGCAGAATGGGCGCCGGGTCGGCCAGGCCGGTGGTTTCGATCACCAATCGGTCGAAAAAGCGTTCGCCGCCGCGGGCGAAGCGCCAGGTGGCATCTCGCAGGGTGCGCACCAGGTCGCCGCGTACCGTGCAGCACAGGCAGCCACTCTCGAGCGCGACCAGCTCGCTTTCGCGGCTGGCGCTGAACAGCTGATGGTCCAGGCCGATTTCGCCGAACTCGTTGATCACGACGAGCGTCCGGTTCATGCCGGGCTGGCGTACCAGCCGATTGAGCAGCGTGGTCTTGCCGCTGCCCAGAAAACCGGTCAGCAGCGTGATAGGGATGGGGGTATCGGTGGATGCGGGCATCAGCGGTGATCGTTGAGCATAGTGCAGCGCCAAGGCCTATCCACGCGGCGAGTCGGCCGCGTTCCGCTCGGCGCTCGCGCGTTCAAACCAGCCGATGACCGCACGATGGTGTGCCGGTCCGTAGACTGCAATGAACCGTCGGGTGGCGTCATCGTTGTCATCGCGCAGTGCGTGCAGCCGTTGTTCGATATAGGCCGGCGTGAGTGCCATGCCGCAGTCGACCGTGATGCAGTGTCGCCACTGTTCGTAGGTGCGGGGAACGACGTCGTTATGCGATGCCATGGCGGCCTCTTGCAGCAGGTGGTCGATAGGATAGGTCCAGCGATGCGTTGCGCGGTGCAAAAGCCCGCCGCGTGGTGCATGCGGCGGGCCGGTTCGCAACCTGGCAGGTCAGGCGGGTTCGACGATCGCGTTGCTGGACGTGACGAGTTCGCCCGGCAGATCCGGGGTAAGGGTTTCGTCGCGATAGTGAATCACCGAACGGATGGCCTGGCCGGTACGCAGCAGTTCGAAGGCCGTATTGACCTGCTCGTGGTCCATGTTGTGGGTGATGTATGGATCTACGTCGATGGTGCCGTTAAGCCATTCGTCGACCATGCCGGGCAGCTCCGAACGACCCAGTACGCCGCCGAATGCGGAGCCGCGCCAGACCCGGCCGGTTACCAACTGGAACGGGCGGGTCGAGATCTCCTCGCCGGCCCCGGCCACGC
>NZ_CAXGSH010000093.1:0-14955 GCF_964012375.1 uncultured Salinisphaera sp. | reverse complement strand
GTTGTCCGCCATCACGCTCGCGGCGTCGTCACGCATTGGCGCTCGTCGGGAACAAGACATTGAACGGCGAGCCTGGGCGGGGTGAGATCGCTTAAGGCTGCACCAGCGCGCGACCGACCGCCTGTAGGGCGCGCCCGCGGCCTCGACCCGTTCAGCAAGTCTTCCCTGATACGGGTGGGACGAAACAATTCCGGATCAGTGGATTGAGGGGCGATCAAGTCGCCAGACCCGCGAATCGAAATACGGCGAGCGGCTTATTATCCCAGCACTTGGCGTGTGGGTGGGCCGCTCCGGCCCGGCAGAGTTATTCTGCGCAACCGGCATGCGAATGGTGGGCCCGGCAGGACTCGAACCTGCGACCAAGGGATTATGAGTCCCCTGCTCTAACCAACTGAGCTACAGGCCCCCGTGTACGCGGGGAGCACTATATCGGGATAGCGGTAGGTCGCCAAGGATGAATTGGCCCAGAGCGCGGTGAGAGGCGGGTCGGTCTGCCGACGCGCGCCGTTCGGCTGGCGTCGCTATTCGCTCATGCGGGCGCTGCTCGCTTATTAGCCCGGGCCGAAAATAGATCAGTCAACAGATGATTGTTCGGCTTGATAACGCCCTTGTGCGAAAGCACGCGCGTCGCGGCCAACGGTCGTGACGCGATTGAAACAAGCGACGAACCTTGCCTACGCCCGTGCTTGGTCGTGGCGCGGTTGGTCGTTGCTCGAATGCGACGACTCGGCCTAGCAGACCTCGACGCCTACATTGCGGCTCGTACGTTTAGCCCTGGGGCGCGGCCGACGACGGTGATGCGATTGTTCGGCTCGATGCACTCGCATGCTCGGGCATCGCTGCGGCGTAACTCAAGGCTGTTCGGTGGTCGAGCAGTCGAGCCAACGATCGCGGTTGGCTTCGTGTTCGGCCAGCCAGGCGATGATGGCATCGGCGGGCATCGGTCGTGACAGAAAATAACCCTGGATGATGTCGGCGCCGCGATGTAGCAGGTACTGCCACGACTCGGCGTTCTCGATGCCTTCGGCGACGACTTCAAGGCCGAGTTTGTGGCCCAGGTCGATGATCAGGTCGACAATGAACTGGTCGGCTGGCGTGCCGGCGAGGCCGAATACGAAGGATTTGTCGATCTTGAGTTCGTCCGGCGCCAGGCTTTTAAGCTGTGCAAGGGAAGAATAGCCGGTGCCAAAGTCGTCGACCGAGATACGTGCGCCTCGGCCTTGCAGGGCGCGCAGGTTCTGCAGGGCACTCTGTGGCTCGCGTAGCAGCGCGCTTTCCGTGACTTCCAGGGTGATGCGTTCCCGGTCCTGGCACAGGGTCAACAATGGCTCGAGGGTGGCCTCGAGTTCGCTCTGGGCGATCTCGTCGGCGGACAGGTTGATCGCCACGCCCAGGGTGATGCCGTTTTCGCGCCAGTAGGTGACGTCGCGACAGACGCGCTGCACCACCCATTCGGTGAGCAGCCGGATCTGGCCCGACCGCTCGGCCAGACCGATGAATTCGTCCGGCGAGATCGCGCCCAGCTCTGGATGGTGCCAGCGCGCGAGCGCCTCGACCTGAACGATCTCGGCGTCGCCGAGCGCCATTTTGGGCTGGTACAGCAGCGACAGCTCGTCTTGTTTGATCGCTGGCGCGATGCCCTGGATGATTGCCAGCTCGCGTTGATGCGCTTCGTCCATGCCGGGCTGGTAGAAAAAGGTGGCACAGCGCTGCGCCCGCGAGCCGTCGCGTGCGATGACCGTGCGTCGCCAGGCGGATTCGATATCGTCGGCATGCTGGGGGATACGCACCACGCCGATATCAAGCAGTAGCTGGATCGAGGTGTGCTCGAGGTACATTGGTTGTTCGACCTTGGCGCGCAGATGTTCGATCGTGGCGAGCACGGCGTCGTCGTCGGCTTGGCATTCGACCAGCACCAGGAAATCGTTGCCCTCGATCCGTCCCAGCGTGTGGGCCATGGTGCAGGCGTTGTTAAGTCGGCCGGCGACGGTCTTGAGTACTTCGTCGCCAAGCTTGTAGCCCAGCGCACTGTTGATGCGGGAAAAGCCGTGCAGCGCGATGCGTACGAGGATGACCTGCGCGTCGTTGTTCATCTGCTCGTAGAGCACGTCGCGCACTGCGTTGCGGTTGAGCAGGCCGGTTAGCGCATCGTGCGTGGCCTGGTGGCGTATCCGGTTTTCACGCTGACGCACCGCGATCTGCATATCGTTGAGCGCGTCGCTGAGCACGTCGAATTCGCCGATGCCCTGGGCGCCCGGCGTCTCGTGATAATGGCCGGCAGCCACCGATTCGGCAAATTCGCTTAGCTCACGCACCGGCTGACTGAGGCGCCGCGCCAAGGCGATCGCAACGAACGCGCTCAGGCCGATGGTGACTATGAACACCAGGCTCAGACTGCTCGCCATGTCGTAATACGGCGAAAGCACGGTGCGGCGCGATAACGACAAGGCGACATCCAGCTGGTGGCCGTCGGCATCGAACAGCGTATGCCGTTCGACCAGGAACGCATCGCTGTCGGTGATTGCCACGTCGCCGTCGGCGTCCTGGGGGCCGGTCGAAAACAGTTCCTGCTTGCCTTCGCGTACGATGAAGTCCACGTGTACGCCGGTCACGCTTGCCACGTTGCGGGCGATGTCGGCATCGACGAGAAAACCCATGCCGGCCCAGGCGATCAGCCGCGGTGCATTCACCGGCGCGATCACGTACTGATAGGGCCGGTTATCCACCATGATGAGTCCGCTGGCGCTGCCCAGGCGACGCGCGCGGTCGAGTACACGGCCGAACGGATCGACGTTGGTTTCGGACTGGGTACGGGGTACCACGGTAATAAGGTCGCCCGACGGGGCGGCAAGCGTGGCCAGGTCGGCGCGGGCGCGATCGCCGAAATTGCGGATCACGGTGCGCTGCGTGGCCTCGTCCTGGGTGCCGATCGCGGCTTTGAAGCCGTAGTCGGAAGCCAGGATGTTCACGGTCGTCAGTAGTTGTTCGGCACGGACCTCCAGCACGCGGTCGAGCACGCGACTGGCCACCTGCAATGTGTCATGGGCCTGATCGACACGCTGGTCGTAGGTGCGGTGCAAAATCGAAATCGCCACCCCGAGCTCGGCGAGTAGCACGAAACCGAGTAGCGCGATCATGAGCTGGTTTCGAAACGTGCGCGGCCGCAGTGTCATGAGGCCATCCGATCGAATCGCTCGTACATAGGCATGAATGTGCTTGATATAGCGCCGGCAGCGATACATCGATGAGGAAATTTACTGGAACGGTATCGGCCGCGGCGCGCGAAGATATAGGTGCCGCAATGATTTGCGACATTCATGCCAAATTACGCTCTTGTCTGCCACCTTGGCACGAAGTCGTATGCCGCCATGGGCGTTCGCCACCCCCTTATAAACTTGGCGACCGACCTCGATATGGTCATGGCGCGCACGCGTTGCTTGGATGTGCTGGCAAGCGCAGCGGCGACTTGCGCGGTGGTCGGGCGAAAGAACGGGTCGCTTAGTCGGCGCATCAGCGGCGATCGGGTGCAGGGCATTCTCCGCGCTGTGGCTTGCATGGGTGCCAGGCGTTAATCCCGCACCCCTGCAGCCGAGTATTTCAGCTGTTTTCAACGCCATCGAAGAATAACCGCCGGCGTCTGTACGCCGTTTATCTTCAATGGTTTCGCGGTCGCAGCGTGTAGAGATCATCCATGCACATGCGCGCGTTCTACCCGATCGGCGGGCGATTTCTCAGGTTGATAAAACCGCTTAAGCTGAGCGAAGAATGGCTCGCCCAGGCGGTCGTCGATTACGCATTTGCACGAATCGCTGCTTGCCCGAAAACGGATATTGCGGCGTCGCGGGCGCGTGTTGAACGCGAGGCATAGAGCCTCGCGCAGCGTCCGAGCCAGGCATTTCGAACGCGCCGCCCGAGCGGCGGCGCGCAGGATGCCCAGGCGGCTATTCGTCTAGGAAGCTTTTCAGGAACGTTGCCCGCGAGGGGTGGCGCAGTTTGCGCAGCGCCTTGGCTTCGATCTGGCGGATACGCTCGCGGGTCACGTCGAACTGCTTGCCGACTTCCTCAAGCGTGTGGTCGGTATTCATGTCGATGCCGAAACGCATGCGCAGCACCTTGGCTTCACGCGGGGTGAGGCTGGCCAGGGTATTGTGCGTGGCTTCGCGCAGCGACTCGCCCGACGCCGAGTCATCCGGGGCGACCGCGTTGACGTCCTCGATGAAATCGCCCAGGTGCGAGTCCTCGTCGTCGCCGATGGGCGTTTCCATCGAGATCGGTTCCTTGGCGATCTTGAGGACCTTGCGCACCTTGTCCTCGGGCATTTCCATACGCTCGGCCAGCTCTTCCGGCGTGGCTTCGCGGCCCATTTCCTGCAGCATCTGCCGGCTGATGCGGTTGAGCTTGTTGATCGTTTCGATCATGTGCACCGGAATACGGATGGTGCGCGCCTGATCGGCGATCGAACGGGTGATGGCCTGGCGAATCCACCAGGTGGCATAGGTGGAGAACTTGTAGCCGCGGCGATATTCGAACTTGTCCACCGCCTTCATCAGGCCGATGTTGCCTTCCTGGATCAGGTCCAGGAACTGCAGCCCGCGATTGGTGTACTTCTTGGCGATCGAAATCACCAGGCGCAGGTTGGCCTCGACCATCTCCTTTTTCGCGCGACGAGCCTTGGCCTCGCCAATCGACATCTTGCGGTTGATTTCCTTGATGTGATTGACGTTGAGCCCGTTCTCGGCCTCGATTTCGCGAATCCGGCCCTGGGCACGGACGAGATCTTCGCGGCGGCCGGCGATGGTCGACGAATAACGACGCTTGGCGCGGATCAGCTTGTCGAGCCAGACCTCGCTGGTGAGGTTATCCGGCAGCTGGCGTACGAAGTCGCGCCGCGGCATGCCGGCCTCGGTCACGCAGATGGCCAGCATTTCGCGTTCGATGCTGCGAATATCGAGCATCGTGGTGCGCAGCTGCAGGGTAAGGTCGTCCGCGGTCTTGGGCACCAGCTTGAAACGCATGAAGTGCGTGGCCAGCGCGTTGAGCGCTGCTTCCGTGGACTCGTGTTCGCGGCCGTGTTTTTCGAGCGTGGCAACCGCGGTTTCGTGCAGGCTCTTGAGCTGCTTGAACTGGGCCTTGGCTTCTTCCGGGTCCGGGCCGTCGTTGGCCGGCGCCGAGCCTTCGTCGTCGTCGTCGCTATCGGCCGACTCGTCCTCGTTGACCACGGGATCGCCGGTGTCGGGGTCGACGAAGCCGACCAGCACATCGCTCAGGCGCTTGTCGTCGGATTCGACCTGGCTCCACAGCTCGAGCAGACGCCCGGTGGTGGCCGGGAAGTAGGCCAGCGAGAACATCATCTCCGCCAGGCCTTCCTCGATACGCTTGGCGATCCGGATTTCGCCCTGTCGGTCGAGCAGCTCGACCGTGCCCATTTCGCGCATGTACATGCGCACCGGATCGGTCGTGCGGCCGAACTGCGGATCCAGCGCGGCCAGCGTGGCCGCGGCTTCCTCCGCATCGTCGTCATCGTCTTCGTTGACGGTGTTCTCGTTCATCAGCAGGCTGTCATCTTCCGGTGCGGATTCATGCACCGTGATGCCCATGTCGCTGATCATGTTGACGATATCTTCGATCTGCTCGGGATCGACGATATCGTCAGGCAGCGTATCGTTGACCTCGGCATAGGTCAGATAGCCTTTCTGCTTGCCGTGGGCAATCAATAGACGAAGCTGAGATTTCTTGTCTTTGCTCATGTGATTTTGCTGCGTATGTTGGGCTCGTGGGGCGTGGCGAACGCTGCGGTAACCGGCCATGGTAACAACTCGCGCCCGTTGCGGCGACTTGTGGGCCCGGTGACCGGCCTCGTTCTAACCGGTTTGCTGGCGATACCGTCTGAGTTGCAGAAGTATCTGCTGCATTTCGTTCGCGGCCGCGGTGTCCAGCGGGCCGCGGTTCTGTTGGTCGACCAGTTCGTCGTAGCGCCGGCGCAACGACGCCAGCGATGCGGTATTCGAACCCAGTCGTGCAACGGTCTCATCGAACTCCTGTGCGCGGCTGTCCGGATCGCCTGGCGGCGTCAGGGCCGCCAGTTCCTGCAGCCGGTCGAAAAACCGGTGTTCGCGGTAGCGTTCCAACCACTGCGATACCGATACGTTTGGGGTCTGTGCGAAAAACTCAATCGCCTCGGCCAGAATTGTCGCGCCCGGGGCGTCGGTTTCGCGCAGCGCCGCGCTCTCGTGCACACGCTGGGCGAGCGCGGTATCGGCAAATAAAAGACTCAGCGCGCGGCTCACCGGGGTCACTCGGGTTTTTTGCTGTATACGGCCTTTATCGGCCGCGGTATTCGAGGTTGAAGGCGTGCCCGCGTACAACGTGCGCAGATCGTCCGCCGGCAGGCGGGCCAGCTGTGCGAGTTCGCCAATGAGTTCGGTGCGAAATGCTTCCGGCGGCAGGGCGTTGACGTACGGCCGAGCCTTTTCGATGAGTGTGGCCCGGCCGTCGGGCGAATCCAGCGACAGACCATCCGTGAGCGCATCCATCAACACCGCCGAGGCGGGTCGCGCGGCGTCTATCGCGGCCTGAAAACGCTGGATGCCGTCTTCTCCGCGTACCATCGAATCCGGATCCTCGCCTTCAGGCACGAACAAAAAGCGCACGCGCCGTGCACCGCGCATGACCGGCAGGCTCTGATCGAGCGCCTTGCGCGCGGCGCGCACGCCGGCTGCATCGCCGTCGAAACAGAACACCACTTCCTGTGTATGCCTAAACAGCGTGGTCAGATGCGATGCGGTGGTCGCCGTGCCCAAGGTCGCCACCGTATTGGCGAAGCCGTGCTGGGCCAGGGCGATGACGTCCATATAGCCTTCGACCACCAGCAGTCGCGGCAGCTCGCGCATGGCCTGGCGTGCTTCGAACAGCCCGTACATGTGGTCGGACTTGTGAAACAGCGGCGTCTCGGGCGAATTGAGATATTTGGCCTTCTCATCGCCCAGGGTGCGCCCGCCAAAGGCGATGGTGCGCCCGCGCGTATCCCGAATGGGGAACATCAGCCGGTTGCGAAAACGATCGAAGAAACCGCCGCTGTCGCGTTCGATCAGCAGCCCGGCGCGTGCCGCTGCGGCCTGGTCGCGAAGCTCGCGGGCGAGTCCGTCCCAGCTGTCCGGGGCGAAGCCGAGACCGTACTGCTTGGCCATGGCGCCGGACACGCCGCGGCGCTTGAGATAGTCGATCACGCACGGATCGCGGCGCAGCTGGGCCTGATAGAAACGATCGGCGAGGCTCATGGCATCGAACAGGGGGTCGCGGGGCGGGCCGGCCGGGGCGCTGTCCTGGGCATCCTGCGGGATTTCCAGCCCGGCCTGCTGGGCCAGCACGTCGACGGCGTCACGAAACTCCAGCCGATCGTATTCCATGAGGAAGCTGATCGCGCTGCCGTGGGCGCCGCAGCCGAAGCAGTGGTAGAACTGCTTGGTTGGCGAGACGGTGAACGAGGGCGTCTTCTCGTCGTGGAAGGGGCAGCAGGCGGCGTATTCGGCGCCGGATTTTTTCAGCGGCACGCGCGCGTCGATCAGCGACACGATATCCGTGCGCTCGAGTAGCTGGTCGATGAAATCCTGGGGGATGCGCGCCATGACAGGTCAGACCTCCGCTGATCCCGGTAACGATACGGCCCTTTTGCCATGCGCCGCCGAACGCGCGGCGCTGATACACGATCGAGGGGGTCGTCGGCGAGACGACCGGCCCGGGCTATTGCGGCTGCAGTCGGGCCTTGAGTCGCTGGCTGACCACGGCCATATCCGCCTGGCCCTGCAGCTGCGGCTTGAGCAGGCCCATGACCTTGCCCATGTCGCGCATCGATTCTGCCTGGCTTTCGGCGATTGCCTTGTCGATGGCCTGATCGATTTCGGCATCGGACAGCTGGGTCGGCAGGTAGTTTTCCAACACCGCGATTTCGGCGGCTTCGGCGTCTGCCAGCTCCGGCCGGTTGGCATCGCGATACTGTTGTTCGGCGTCGCGACGTTGTTTGACCATCTTTTCAACGACCGCCAGCACGTCGGCATCGTCGAGGTCGCCACGCTCGTCGACTTCGCGCTGCTTGACTGCGGCCATGAGCATGCGGATCACGGCAAGGCGTTCCTTGTCGCGGGTGCGCATGGCGGATTTCATGTCGTCCTGTAGCTGGGCTTTTAGGCTCAAGCGCGTTCTCCTGTCGAAATAGCGTCCCTGCAACGAAAAACAGCGGCTCTGCGGCCGCTGTTATATGCGTCGATATCGAAAGCCGTGCTTAGTACTGACGCGTGAAACGCTGCTGCTCGCGCTGGAGCTTCTTGGCATGACGCTTGACCGCGGCAGCGCGCTTGCGCTTGCGGGTCTGGCACGGCTTTTCGAAAAACTCGCGACGGCGTACTTCGGTGACAACGCCCGCTTTCTCGCAGCTGCGTTTGAATCGACGCAGGGCGACTTCGAACGGTTCGTTTTCTTTGACGCGTACGCTAGGCATTGAGCAATCACTCTCCGGAAAAATCGGCGGTTTGTCGATCCAGCCATGGGCATGCTGTGGCCCGACGGCTAGAATAAGGCGATGAAGTCTAATCCCTGCGCGCGCGCTTTGCAAAGAAAAAACGTCATCCTCGGTATCGAAAGCTCCTGCGACGAAAGCGCAGCGGCGATCTATCACAGCGAACACGGGCTGCTCGCGCATGCGCTCCACAGCCAGGAGGCGCTGCACGCCGACTATGGCGGCGTGGTGCCGGAACTGGCGTCGCGCGATCATATCCGCAAACTCATGCCGCTGATCGAACAGGTCACCCGCGAAGCAGGGGCGCCGCAGCTCACCGGGATCGCCTATACCCGCGGCCCCGGTCTGGTGGGGGCGCTGCTGGTCGGCGCATCGATTGCCGCGGGGCTGGGCATGAGTCGCGGTCTACCGGTGCTGGGCGTGCACCATATGGAGGGCCACCTGCTGTCGCCGCTGCTCGAACAACGTCGTCCTGCCTTTCCGTTCGTCGCGCTGCTGGTGTCCGGCGGCCATACACTGCTCGTGCGGGTCGACGGGGTGGGCCGCTACAGCGTGCTGGGCGAGAGCCTCGACGATGCGGTGGGCGAGGCTTTCGACAAATGCGCCAAGATGCTGGCGCTGGGATATCCCGGCGGGCCGGCATTGGCCGAGCTTGCCGCGAACGGGCGGCGCGATGCCCACGATTTTCCGCGGCCCATGCTCAAGCGCCCCGGGCTGGATTTCTCCTTCTCCGGACTCAAGACCGCGGTCATGCTCGCGGTCAAGGCCGCCGACGACACGCCGCAGGCCCACGCGGATATCGCGGCAAGCTTCGAGCAGGCGGTGGTAGATACGCTGGTGGCCAAGTGCGCGCGTGCGCTCAAACAGACCGGATTGTCTCGGCTGGTGGTGGCCGGGGGCGTCGGCGCGAATCGCCACCTGCGGGACACGCTGGCCGAGCGCGGCGAGCGGGACGGATTCGAGCTGTATTTCCCGCAGTCACAATTCTGTACCGATAATGCAGCCATGATTGCGCTGGCGGGGAGTTTGCGCGCCGAAGAAATGCATAGCGGCATCGCCAGTGCCGATGCCGTGGCGCGTTGGCCGCTGGATACTCTGACGGTGCCCGGCGTGCAGAGCGCATAGCGACACGCAGGGCGGCGCGATCGGCATTTTGCTGGCGAGCGGTTGGGTGACCGGTGATACTATTGCGCGTGATCGACGGTAGCCGCCGTGCATAGACCGCGGTAGGCAGGTTTTCGGGAGGCGATTTGGACACGATCTTCATCGAACAGCTCGCGGTGGATGCCGTGATTGGCGTCTACGATTGGGAACGTGAGGCCGCCCAGCGGCTGTTCATCGATCTGGATATCGGGTTTTCGATCCGCGATGCTGCCGCCGACGACGACGTCGACCAGACCCTGGATTATCAGGCGGTCGCCGAGCGCGTCCATGCGTTCGTGAGTGCGAGCCGCTACCACCTGATCGAGACGTTGGCCGAGGAAATCGCGCGCTTGCTGCTCGCCGATTTCGAGGCGTTCAAGGTGACCGTGCGGGTCAGCAAGCCGGGTGCGATAGACCAGGCTGCCAATGTCGGGGTCCGGGTGACGCGTTCCAGCGAAGCATGACGCCGGCGGTGGTCGGCATCGGCAGCAACGTATCGCCGCATGCCCACGTCGCGCTCGCCCTGGATATTCTCGAACAGAGCTTCGGCCCATTATCGACATCGTCGGTTTATCGCTGCCCGCCGGTCGGCATGGCCGGGGCGGATTTCTTGAACCTCGTGGCCCGGTTCGAAACCGCGGCGCCGCTTGCCGAGCTGTGCGCTCAGCTGCGCGATATCGAAGCCGCCTGCGGGCGGGATCGAGCGGCCGCCCAGACGCCGCCGTGTATCGATATTGATCTGCTGTTGTTCGGCAACACGGTACGCGAGCGCGATCCCGAGCTACCCCGCGCCGATATTCTTGCCCACGCCTTCGTGCTCTGCCCCTTGGCCGAATTGCTGCCTGCCGCGCGTCATCCGGTATGCGGCCGTCGCTACGATGCGCTATGGGCGCAAATGGCGGCGCGCTCGATCAGGCTCGAGCCCATAGCGCTGCGCCGCGATGCGCCGTTGACGCCCTGACCACGCACCCGAAACCAAAACGTAACGCTTGCATGAACATGCGCACGCTATAGTGCGCGCTCTTTACGGCCGATAGGCGCACATACGCAGCCGACAGTTTCCTTGCCCGGGGCGAGTCTATGGAGTGGTATCAGATGGTGGTGCTTGCGATCGTGCAGGGCATCACCGAATTTCTGCCGATTTCGAGTTCGGCCCATCTCATTCTGGTCCCGCATTTTCTTGGCTGGCCCGATCAGGGTCTCGGCTTCGATCTGGCCATGCATCTGGGCACGCTGGTCGCAGTGCTGGCGTATTTCAGGCACGACGTGGCTCGACTCTGGCAGGCCTGGGTTCAATCCATGACGCGTGGCCGGCGCGACGGCGACGTCGCTATGGCCTGGGGGCTGCTGCTGGCCACGATGCCGGCCATTGCGTTCGGGCTGGTCCTGGGCATTGTCGGCGAATCCATGCTGCGCATCCCCGGTGTGATCGCGACCACGAGCATTGTGTTCGGTATCGCGCTGGGGTGGGTGGATTCGCGCGCGCCGCGCACGCGCGAACCCGATCAGATCGGCTGGCGTGCCTATCTGGCCATCGGTCTGGCACAGGCGATTGCGCTGATTCCGGGTGCCTCGCGTTCGGGTATGACCATACTCGGCGCGCGTGCATGCGGGCTGAATCGTCAGGCTGCGGCGCGCGTTGCCTTCTATCTTGCGATTCCGATCACCACAGCCGCGATTGCGTTCGAAACGGTGCTGTTGCTGCAAACCCCTGCGGAGGATGCCTGGGGCTCAATGGCCATGGCCGCCGTGCTCGCCGGGATCAGCGCTTTTGCCGCCATCCACTATTTTTTGCGCATGCTGCAATCGGTCGGCATGATGCCGTTCGTGGTCTATCGCGTGCTTCTGGGCATTGCCCTGTTCGCGATCTTTGGATGGAACGGCTGACGCGGTCGAGGTGACCGCCGGTGATCAGCGCCGCCCGATCGCCTCGGCTATCGCACGTACGCGCTCACGTTTGAGCGCGGCGCCGATCTCCGGCCCGCGCAGCCCGCTCTTGGCGAGTTCGCCGGCATCGATCGACCGGGCGGCGGCGAACGCGGCGCGCGCGGTCTTCGGCTGTTCGTACTGGCGTTTTTCGAAGCCAAGGCGACCGTGTACGTCGGCCACACACACGGCGATCAGCACGTCGAGTCGTTCCGGCCGGCGAAACGCATCGATACCTTCGAACACCTCCAGCATGGTGGCCGGACGCAGTTCGTGCATGCGATGGATATGCGTATGCCAGCGCGTGACCACGGCCGCGGCTTCGCGCACGGCCTTGGGTACGCCCAGCCGATGGCTGCAGGCCTGGGCCAGCGGCACGCCCGCGGCTTCGTGGCCGTGGTGGCCGGGCAGAATACGGGTGGGCGTGCGCGCCTTGCCGTAGTCGTGGCATAACGCGCCATAGCGCGCTGCAAGTGGCTCGTTGGCGGCAGCGGTCTGAGCAAGAACCAGCAGTGTATGCACGCCGGAGTCGATCTCCGGGTGATGGCGTATGGGTTGAATCACGCCAAACAGCGCATCCAGTTCGGGAAACAGCCGCGCCAGCGCACCGCATTCGCGTAACAGGTAGAAGAACAAATGCGGTTCGTCGTGCATGAGTGCGCGCTCGGTCTCGGCCCAGACCCGCTCGGGCACGAGATGGTCGACTTCGCCCGAACTGACCATGTCCCGTAGTAGGGTCATCGTCTCGTCGGCCACGCGAAAGCCCAGCGGCGCAAAGCGTGCGTAGTAGCGGGCCAGACGCAACAGCCGGACCGGGTCTTCGACGAACGCCGGTGAGACATGGCGCAACACCCGTGCTTCAAGGTCGGCCCGGCCGCCGCAGGGGTCTACCACGGTGCCATCTTCGCCGCGCGCTATCGCGTTGATGGTCAGGTCGCGTCGAACCAGGTCGTCTTCGAGGCTGACGTCGGCGCCGGTATGGAACACGAAGCCGTGATAGCCGTGCCCGTGCTTGCGTTCGGTGCGGGCCAGCGCATGCTCTTCATTACTCTCAGGATCGAGAAAGACCGGAAAGTCGCGCCCCACCGGCCGATAGCCGGCCGCGCTCATCTGCTCGGGGGTGGCGCCTACCACCACCCAGTCGCGATCGGATAGGGGTAGCCCCAGCCATTCGTCGCGCAGCGCACCGCCTACCAGATAACGTTGCATGACCTTGGCGCGCTAGCGGCTGGCGGTCTGTTCGCCGTAGCCGGGTTTGATGTCGTCGATGCGTTCGTCCAGCGGCACGATGTTTTCGTGCAGGCGCGACTGGAAAACGGTCATATGCGACATCGCCCGCTGTACGTAATTGCGGGTTTCGGTATAGGGGATATTGGCGATCCAGATGGTCGGGTCCATGTCGTCATCGGGTAGCCAGCGCGCAATGCGCTGTGGGCCGGCGTTGTAGCTGGCGGTGGCCATGGCGATGTTGCCATCCCAGCGCTCGAGCATCTGCGCCAGATAACCCGTGCCCAGCTGGATATTGATTTCCGGCACGGTCAGCGCGCTGCTCGACGGCGCGGCCGCGTCCATGCGCCGGGCGACCAGACGCGCCGTGCCCGGCAGCAGCTGCATCAACCCGACGGCGCCCGCAGACGAGCGGATCGCGGGTTGAAACAGCGATTCGGTACGCATGATCGCGAACACATAGGCCGGGTCGAGGTCGTTATCGTCGGCGAACTGGCGTACCGCATCGCTGTAGGGCGTGGGATAGCGGATATCCAGGTCGTCCCAGTAGTCGGCCCTGGCGAGGGTGATGATTGCGCGCGAATGCCAGCCCCATTCATGTGCGATGCGTGCGGCCTGACCGAGTGCGGCCGGGTCGAGACCGTCGATTACGACATTCCATTCCTGTCCGGCGGCATGGTCCATGCCCAGCGCGCGCAGCTCGTTGGCGCGCGCCAACGCCGGCTTGGCTTCGACACGGGCACGCACGGCGCGATCAACCGCGAGCGGGCGTTCATTCAGGCTGTAATCCTGGTCGAGCGCGTCGGCCGCGAGGTAGCCGTGGTAGCTGCGCTCCTTCGCCAGCGGCGCATACAGCGCGCGGGCCTGTTCGCTACGGCCCATGGCCTCGAGGGCACGGGCGTGCCAGTAGCGCCACTCCTCGTCGTCGGCGATCGCAGGGGGCAGATCGTTGATGGCATCGACCACCAGCGGCCAGCGCTGGTTGTAGATCGCGGCCCTGATTTCCCAGCCGAGCGCATGCTCGTCGTCGCGCATGCGGTTATGGTCCATGCGCGCGAACCAGACCAGGGCCTGCGATTTCTGGCCCTGGGCATAGAGCAGGGCCAGCTGGCGCTTCATGTCGTGACGCTGGGCTTCGTCGAGCTGCAGCCGGTCGGCCAGCGGCGTGAACAGATCGGCCGCGCCGTCCAGGTTGCGCAGGGCATAGCGTTTGAACGCATAGACTGCGATATCGCCGTCGAGCCCGGCGGAGGCGTGGTTCAGATTCGCCGGGGTTTCGGCCACGTTGAGCCATTGCTCGGTCTGTGTACGCCAATCGGCCGGCAGCTGGCGCGCCAGATAACGGGTCAGCCCATACTGGCCGGCGAGCACGGCCAGGCGTGCGCGTTCGAGAATTTCATCCGCGCCGAGCAGGCCCTGACGCTCGAGCCAGCCGAATACCGGGTCGCAGGCGTCCGGCTGGCTGCGACCGACCCGCCACAGCGCGAGCGCGTCGTCGCGTGGGTTTTCGCCCATCTGGATACGGGCGTTGACGGCGCGACAGGTCGCCGTTGTTCCGTCGCTGTCGCGCGTATTGGCCAGCAGCATCGACCAGCGCCCGCGGCGCGCGAGGCTCGGCAGCCAGTTGCGGCGCAGGCTTTCAGCTGGCGGCAGGTCCGGGTTGGCGCTGATGAACGACTGGATCTGGCTGTCGAGCGCCGTGTTGGCGTTCGTGTCCAGGCGGTAGCGCAACTCCGCCGCGCTCAGGTAGTTGTAGAGCGGGTAGGTTTGCAGCTGGGAGCGCAGGTCCGGGCGCGCGTCGAGGCTGCCCTGCTGGGCGGCGGCGAGCGCATCACGGAAGACTGCCCGTTGAGAGCCGTCGGCGGCCACGCTCGTGCCCGCGCAGAGCAATAGTACGGCCAGAAAACACAGGCGCATGGTGATGGAGGCGTTGGAGCTATTCACAGCCGCGAGTGTAACGCACGGCGGGCAGCCTGGCGGGCGTTAGGGAAGCTCTGCATAAATCTGTCACGGTCGCGCCGGCGTGCTTTGCGCGTGATTGACAAGGAAGTGAGAGCGTAGCGTGCTGGTTGCACGGTAGCGAACACTGACGCCGATCAAGCGCGCGCAAAGCCGGCGGCCCGCAAGGGGTTCGGCCTCACAGACGC
>NZ_CAXGSH010000092.1:0-15158 GCF_964012375.1 uncultured Salinisphaera sp. | reverse complement strand
CGTCTTCCGATACGTTGGACGAGGTCACGAGCATGGCCTTGAGCGTGACCGCCGTCGCGGCACCCATGTTCGGGTACGTGTCGTCGGGGATGTCGATACGGGTATAGAACGGATACTTGGCGTTCAATTCCTCGATTTTCTCCGGCGCGATCGACACCAGTTCGATCGGCGCAGTCTGCGCGGCTTCCGTAATCGCCGACGCGCCGAGGCCCACGGTATAAAACATGGCATCGATCTGGCCATCGCGCAGCAGCCCCACGGCGCTGCCGGCACTGCCGCGCACCGGCGCCTTGAGGTCGTCGATGCTCATATCGAAGGCGCCGAACAGGTTCTTGACGTCCTGTTCGGTCCCGGAGCCGATATCGCCCACGTAGACGCGCTTGCCCTTCATATCGGCCAGCGTCTTGATGTTCGCATCCTTGCGTGCCAGGACCTGGATCGTCTCCGGGTAGAGGACGGCCACGCCGCGCAGATTCTCGACCGGCTTGCCGTCGAATGCCTCGACGCCTTTGCCGTTATAGGCGTAATAGGCCACGTTATTCTGGCTGATGCCCATCTGCAGCTGGCCGGCGCCGACGGCGCGGTCGTTGAACACGGAGCCGCCGGTCGAGCGCGCGTTGGCCCGGATATCGATGCCCGCTTCGTTGACGATCTTGGCCATGCCGACCGCAGTCGGGTAGTACAGGCCCGTGGTGGAACCCGAGCCGATGGTGATGAAGGTCCGCGCACTGGCGGCCTGGGCAACGCCCAGCACCAGCGTGGCAACGGCAAGTGTCTTGAGAATTCGCGTGAACATAGCGATGAAAGCCCCCTGAAAAATGATTTGGCCCAGGCCGTATGCGAAAGCGCGGCCGGTCAATCGAGTCTAGCCAAGGGCGGGATAAACGCAAGGACCACGCCAGATACGTGCCGTGCTCTGTGCCGCGGCCGTCTCAGTCCCTCGCCGCCGCCAGATCCGGCATTTCCAGGGCCTGGGCGGCCAGGCGCTCGCGAAGGAAGTCCACGCACAGCCGCACCTTGGGTGCGACGAATCGACGATGCGGGTACATGGCATGGATATGGGCACAGGCCAAGGGATGCGCATCGAGTACCGTTTCCAGGCGTCCGGCGGCCAGGTCCGCCTGTACATCCCATATCGACTTGCGCACCAGGCCGGCACCGTCCAGAGCCCATAAATGCGCGATTTCACCATCGTTGCTGGCAAATGCCCCCGCCACGCGCACGTTCGTACCATCGGCAAACTGCCACACATCCGGGCCCGCATCGCTCATGAGCAGGCAGTCGTGATGCACCAGTTCGGCCGGCGAGGCCGGTCGCCCGCGCCGGTCGAGATAGGCCGGCGACGCACAGATCACGCGCCGGTTGGGTGCGAGCTCGCGGGCGATCAGGCTGGAATCGGCCAGCGCGCCAAAACGCACCGCCAGGTCGAAGCCGCCGTCCACGATATTGATGACCGCATCGCTGGCATGCAGCCGGATACTCAGCCCCGGATGCAGGCGTTGAAACTCGTGCAACAGCGGCGAAAGCCGACGCGCGAACGCCACGGTCGAGGTCACCCGCAGTTCGCCGCTGGCTGCACGTGCCCCCACCGCGGCCTGGGTTTCAGCATCCTCGATATCGGCCAGGATGCGCATGCACCGCGCCTGAAACGACGCCCCCTCATCGGTCAGCGCCAGGCTGCGGGTGGTCCGGTTGATCAAGCGCACGCCCAGACGCTGCTCGAGCGCGGCCAGACGACGGCTGACCACCGCCGGCGACAAACCCAGTTCTCGCCCAGCTGCCGACAGGCTGCCCGACTCCACCACCCGCACGAAAACGCGCATCTGAATGAGTTCGTCGGCCATGTCGCTAGCGCCTCGCTCGAAAACCGCCGATTATTGCATGATTGACAACAAAGCATTCCACCCGGCGCCGCTTGGCTCTATCTTCGGCAAAACCCAGTATTCAGCTTAGCCCGTCAATACAGCAACGCGGCCACCGTGGCCGCGCTGCTGTCATGCCAAACCCGACCGGCAGGAGGCTGCCGCGACGGCCCCGGACAACGGGACCCCATCACCACACATCGAGAGAATTGCCATGCAGATCGACCTTAGCCAAAAAACTGCCCTGGTCACCGGATCCACACACGGTATCGGCTTCGCCATCGCCACCGGCCTGGCCCGTGCAGGCGCCACGGTGATCATCAACGGCCGCAAACCCGACCGCGTCGATGCCGCCCTGGCCGAGCTTCGCGCCGAAGTACCCAACGTCGATGCCCGCGGCGTTGCCGCCGATCTGGGCACGGCCGAGGGCTGCAGTACGCTGGTCGACGCCGAGCCGCGCGTCGATATCCTGGTCAACAACCTCGGTATCTTCGGACCCAAGGATTTCTACGACATCCCCGATGAGGAGTGGCAGCAATTCTTCGACGTAAACATCATGTCGGGGGTGCGGCTGTCGCGTGCCTATACTCCCGCCATGGTCGAGGCCGGCTGGGGCCGAGTGGTGTTCCTGTCGTCCGAGTCCGGGCTGAACATCCCAGCCGAGATGTTGCATTACGGCATGACGAAGACCGCCAATCTGTCGGTTTCGCGCGGGCTGGCAAAGCGCCTGGCCGGCACCGGCGTAACCGTCAACGCCGTACTTCCGGGCCCCACGCTGTCTGAAGGGGTACAGGACATGCTCGCCGATCAGCAGGCCAAGAGCGGTAAATCAATGGAACAGGTCGCAGCCGAGTTCGTCCAGAAGGCCCGTCCGAGTTCCATCATCCAGCGCGCCGCCACGGTCGAAGAAGTCGCGAACATGGTGGTCTATGCGGTTTCGGAACAGGCGTCGGCCACGACGGGCGCCGCCCTGCGCGTGGACGGCGGCGTGGTCGACAGCATCGCCTGAGCCACGCACTCACGGCCGGCGGCCCGAAGCCGTCGGCCGTTTCGCCGCCATGCAGTGCCCCAAAACGCGGCCAAAGCGGCCTGTTCGCCACTCGCTGTGCCGCAGTCTGCTCAGCGCGCCGCGGCCTGAATAGCCGATCCCGGTGTCTGAGTCCGTGTCGATACAGGCCTGAGCTCACGCCGCCTTCCCTGCTTGCCTGAGTGACATCCAACGACCGGGGTTGTCGCGTATTTACCGTCGCTTCAAAAAAACGGTGCTCGGCCGATAAGTCGGCAGATGAGCGCCGCCAGAAGCGGTACGGCGCCCGACTCCAGGACTCTGCATGACATTGCTTACCGGCACCCACGATCCAGTACTTGTCGTTGTGTCGATCTCGATCGGCGTGATCGCCGCTTATACGGCTTTCGATCTGGTCGGCCGTATCCGGGCGGCCCAGGGTTCGACTGCCTGGGGCTGGCTGCTGGCCGGCGCGCTCAGCCTAGGCAGCGGCATCTGGGCCATGCATTTTGTAGGCATGCTCGCTTTCGACCTGCCCATCGAAATGGGTTATCGCGTCGATCTGACCGCCGTTTCGTGGCTGCTCGCCGTACTGGGGTCAGTTCTCGGGCTTCGCGTTGCCACGGCACCCAAGCTGCTGAAGCGCCATCACCTGGGTGGCACTGTATTTATCAGTACGGCCATCGTGGGCATGCACTACACCGGCATGGCCGCGATGGATATGCAGCCGACGATCTCATACGACCCGTTCTGGGTCTGTGTGTCCATTGGCGTTGTCCTGGCGGCCTGTTATGCCGCGCTGCATATCGCCTTCAGTCGCTATCGTGGCGGCTACACGGACAGGCTTCTTGCGGCCCTGGCGCTGGGGGGCGCGATCGCAGGCATGCACTACGCGGCCATGCAGGCCGCCCAGTTTCCGATCGGCAGCGTGTGTGGTGCCGTCACCGCGATCAGCACACCTTGGCTGGCGTTGCTCACGGCCACTACAGCGGTGCTGTTGCTGGCCTGCGCACTGATTGCAGGCGCGCTGGATCGGGGCCTGCAAAACCGCACAGCGCAGCATATGGCAGCCCTCGAGCGGGTCAGCGATCAGCTTCGCCATGCCAACCGGCACGATTCGCTGACCAATCTCGGCAATCGGGTGTTACTACGCGAGCGATTGAACCTGGCCATCGAACACGCCGCGCGCAGCGGGCGCGCTTTTGCCTTGATCGCGCTCGATTTGGACAATTTCAAGCAGCTCAACGACAACCTCGGTCACGACCAGGGCGACGATATCCTGCGTCGGGTCGGCCTGGCCCTCCACGGAAGCATTCGAGACCAGGACACGGCCGTACGCATGGGCAGCGACGAATTTTCGCTGGTTGCGGTCTCCACCCAGACCGATGAGGCGCTGGAGGCCATGTGCGAGCAATTACTCGACGCGGTGGGTTCGGTCGGCGCAAACCGGGCGCGTTTGAGCGCGAGTCTCGGCGTGGCGCGCTACCCCATCGACGGCCGCTCGGCGCCGGCATTGATGAAGTCCGCGGATATTGCGCTACATAGCGCCAAACAGGCCGGCAAAGGCCGCTATGCGTTCTTCGCCGTCGAGCAAACTGCCGGACTGGAGCACGAGTTCGTCATCCGAAACGAACTGAGTGCGGCGATCGCGTCCGGCGAGATACGCCCCCATTACCAGCCGAAATACGATGTCGAAACCCGCCAGTTGATTGGCTGCGAGGCGCTGGCGCGGTGGCATCACCCCTCACGCGGCACGATCTCTCCGGCAGAGTTCATTCGGGTTGCCGAGCGATCGAACCAGATTGACGAACTGCAGATGAGCATGCTTCGACAGGTTTGCTGCGATATCCGGGGCTGGCGCCAGGCCGGGCACATCGTGCCGCCGGTTGCCTTCAACCTTTCGGCGATGTGTCTGCGCAATACGGGTCTGGCCGATGTGCTGCTGGGCACCTTGGACGAATTCGGCCTGTGCAGCGACGACCTCATCTGCGAAATAACCGAAACGGCTGCGATTACCGAACTGGGCCGCACGCTACAAACCTTACAGGGACTGCGCGCATGCGGAATCCGCCTCGCACTCGATGACTTCGGCACCGGCCTGTCGAGCATGTCCTACCTGCGCGACCTGCCGGTCGACCAGCTCAAGATCGATCGCAGCTTTATCAACGGACTCGTATCCGGTGGCAAACACGCCGCGATGATCGTCGACGCCATGATCCATCTTGCCCATGCAATGAATCTCAGCGTGGTCGCCGAGGGCGTTGAACATGAAAGCCAGCTCGTAAGCCTGCAGCAGATGCAATGCGATCAGATACAGGGCTATCTGTTCAGCCCGGCGGTCGCGGCCGATGCTTACGCCGCGCTGTTACAAAACGCCCGGCACAGCAAGGTCGTGCCGATAAAAGGGCATGCAAGCGTCAGCTAGTGGCGACGGCCTGCCATTGCCGGGTGACGGCGTGACAACGGGCTGCGGCTACCAGTCGCGCGTACCCGGTTCACCCTTGAATGGCCCGACAACGTCGGGCGTAACCCACCCGCCATAGAAGCCCCCCGGCTGCGGGAAGGCCCGTACACCGTCAATGCGGCAGTCGAGCCGATCGCAGTAGAACGCGATACAGCCGGCAATGGCGGCAAAACGATCGCCCGCGTCGGGATAGCTCCAGGCGGCGCGCGCGACCCGGCGTTTACCGTCGGTGACGTCCCAGTAACGCGCGATGCCCTTCCATTCGCAGAAACTCTGGGCATCGACCGCGATCAGCGCATCGAAATCCACGGCCTCGGGCGGCAGGTAATAAGTCGGCGCACCGGCGGTTTCGAGTATGCGAAACGCCGCCCGGGTGCTGGCAATGACACGCGCGCCCAGGCGCACTTCGATACGCCTGTCGCAGGCCACGAGCACCGGCGGGCGCGGATAGTCCCATACCGATTCCTGGCCCGGCCCGGGTTCGATGGCAAACGGTGGACGCTCATTTCCACGGTAGTGCCAGCCGAGGCCGTCGTCGTCGTTGGTAGCGGTCACAAGAGAATCGAGCTCGCAAGAAACAGCATCAAACCCATGCCGAGGATATCGGTGAACGTGGTCAGAAAGATACTGCTGGCCATGGCCGGATCGGCCCCCACGCGCTTGAGCGTGAGCGGCACGACCACCCCGAATATGCCGCTGCCGGTACAGGCGCCGACCATGGCGACCAGGATTACGAGGCCCAGCATGATCGCGTTCGGCTCGCCCGAGTAAGACGCATACAGCCACATCGCGACGCCGGCGACGATCCCCACCACCACACCATTGAGCGCACCCAGCAATATCTCCTTGCGCAACAGCTTGCGTACGGGATATTCATCGAGCTGGCCGAGCGTGAGGCCGCGCAGGGTGATGGCCAGTGCCTGGCAGCCGGTATTACCGCTCTGGCCTGCCAGCACCGGCAAAAATGCCGCCAGCGCGACGATCTGGGTGATGGTGTCTTCGAACATGCTGACGACGAAAGCCGCCGCGAACGCGGTCAGCAGATTCACCTGCAGCCAGGGATGGCGCATGCGAAACGCCGCAAGGATGGAGGTATTGACCTGTTCTTCGCGCGAGACACCGACCTGGGCGCCCGCCTGTGCGGTGACTTCCACGACCACGCGCTGGAACAGCTGCCAGCCCCGTACACAGCCCAGCAGACGGCCCTGGTCATCGACCACCGGATAAACCGGATAGTGGCGCGCCAGCGCAGCACGCACGGCCGCATCCACGCCGGTGCCGCTTTTGAACGCGAACGGCTCTTTCACCATGATCTCGGATAACGGCTGGCCGGGCTTGGCGAGCACGATATCGCGCATGCCCACGACCCCGACCAGTTTCTCGTCGTCGACGACGAAGATATACGTGATCTGTGCGACCGCCTGGCTTTGAACCAAAAACGCCACCGCCTCGGCCGCGGTCTTGCTGGAATCGAGCACGGCCGGCGCAGCGGCCAGCAACTCGTCGATGGTTGCATCGATTTCGGCCGCGGCCGCCTCGGTCGCCTGTTCGCTGGCCTCGTCACCCGCCAGGGCGGCGGCTACGCCGGGCAGCTGCGCGGCCACGGCCATCGCCTCGTCGTGGGGCATCTGCCCAAGCAGCGTTTCGATCTGCTCGGGCGGCAACCGACCGAGCGTTTGTGCCGCCTGTGCCGGGCTCTGACCGTCGATCGTTTCACGAGCAGGTTCCGGAGACTGGGATTCGGCCATGCAAACCTCGGTACAGCAGGCGCTGCGGTTATCGACGATCGCTTATTATTAAGGCGCGTACTCGTTGCGATACAAGTGCTTTGCGACAGGCGGCGCGCGCCTAGTGCCGAGGCAGCGATGTTTCCCTTGTGCAACCGGCCTCGGGCACTATGCATGGTGTTTAAAACCACGAGCGCGCCATGCACTTACCGGACTACGACGACGTTTGCCGCGCACAGGAGCGCATCGCCCCCTGGATTCATCGCACACCGATACTCACCAGTGCGACCTTCGATGCGATGACTGGCGCGACGCTGTTCTTCAAGTGCGAGAACTTCCAGAAAGCCGGCGCATTCAAATCGCGTGGCGCGGTCAACGCCGTGTTCGGCCTGGATGAAACCGATGCCCGTCGCGGCGTGGCCACCCATTCGAGCGGCAATCACGGCATGGCCCTGGCACGCGCGGCCGCCTGCCGTGGCATCGACTGCACCGTGGTCATGCCCGAAACCGCGCCCCGGGCCAAGGTTGCGGCGGTGCGCGGCTATGGCGGCTCGGTGGTGTTCTGTGCGCCGCGCAATACCGCCCGCCAGCAGACCCTGGACGAGATCGTCGCCGAAAGCGGCGCCAACGTCGTCCCGCCCTACGACGACGCCCGGGTCATCGCCGGCCAGGGGACCTGTGCGAAAGAGCTGATCGAAGACGTCGAAGGTCTGGATATGGTGATCGCGCCGATCGGCGGCGGCGGCCTGGTCGCGGGCACCGCGCTGAGCTGTCGCGCCCTGTCGCCGACGACACGCCTGCTCGCCGCCGAGCCGGCGAACGCAGACGATGCCTATCGCTCACTCGCAGCCGGCGAGCGGCTGGTCGAAGATGCACCCGATACCATCGCTGACGGGCTGAAAGCCTCGCTGGGCGAGCTGAACTGGGACATCGTGCGGCGCCACGTCGACGAGATCCTCCTTGCGCAAGAGGCGGCGATCGTCGAGGCGATGCACCTGATCTGGCAGCGCATGAAAATCATCATCGAACCATCCTGCGCCCTGCCCCTGGCGGCGATCTTGCATCATCCGGAACGTTTCGCCGGTCAACGCGTGGGCGTGATCCTGACCGGCGGCAACGTGGATCTCGACCGCCTGCCCTGGTTGTAAGCCGAGGCGGCCAGAAAAACGATCACGGGGAATAAATCCATGCCCAAGCCCAGCCCTAGCGACCGCGACGACCACGACACGGCCCGGCCGCTCACCTTCATTCCGGGCATCCCGCTCTGGGCTCAGATATTCGCGGGGTTGGTACTGGGTGCGATCGTTGGCGGGCTGCTCGGCGAAAAGGCGAGCCTGCTCAAGCCGCTGGGCGATATCTTCATCAGCGCAATCAAGATGCTGATCGTGCCGTTGGTGTTTTCGACGCTGGTGGTCGGCATCACGGGGATGGGCGATCCACAGAAAATGGGTCGCATCGGCCTGCGCACCATCGCGCTCTACCTGTTCACCACGGCCTTCGCGATCGCGATCGGCCTGCTCGCCTCGACGATATTTCAGCCGGGCCTGGGCCTGGATCTGCCGTTCGCGTCGCCGGTCGAGGCAAAAGACGCGCCTTCGATGGTAGATATACTGGTCGGCCTCGTGCCACAAAATCCGATCGATGCGCTGGCCGAGGGCAATATTCTGCAGATCATCGTGTTTGCCATCGGGCTGGCGATATCGCTCACGCTGGTCGGCGAACGCGGCGCGCCGCTCACGCGCGTGTTCGAAAGCTTTGCCGAGGCGATGTACAAGCTCACCGAGATCGTGATGGCCTTCGCGCCCTTCGGTGTATTCGGGCTCATCGCCCATGTCGCCGGGCAGTACGGCCTCGAGGTTCTGCTGCCACTGGCGAAGGTGATCGGCGTGGCCTATCTGGCTTGTGTGGTGCACGTGCTCGTGGTCTATACCGGGCTGATCGCATTGCTCGGCAAGCTCAATCCGATCCGCTATTTCCGTGGCAGTATCGATGCGCTGGTGGTGGCCTATTCCTCAGCTTCGTCCTCGGGCACGTTGCCGGTATCGCTACGCTGCGCCCAGGATAATTTCGGCGTTTCACGCGGCGTGGCCGGCTTTGTATTACCCGTGGGTGCAACCATCAACATGGACGGCACCGCCCTCTATCAAGGCGTGGTGGCACTGTTCGTAGCCCAGTTCGTCGGCATCGATCTGTCCTGGGTGGACTACGGCATGATCATCCTCACCGGCACCTTGGCCTCGATCGGCACGGCCGGCGTGCCCGGTGCCGGCCTGGTGATGCTGTCTATCGTGCTCACCCAGGTGGGCCTGCCGCTGGAAGCGGTGGGCGTCGTCGCCGGCATCGACCGTATTCTCGACATGGCCCGTACCAGCGTTAACGTCGCCGGTGACCTGATGGTCACGATTCTGGTGGCCAAGAGCGAAGGCGAGCTCGACGAAGACGTTTACAACGCACGTATCGAACGCTAACGCGCACGCCAGGCACAGGCCTGCCGGTTCGCGTGCAACGCCAGCCCGGCGCTAGTCGTTCAACTCGCCGGCCTGCGAGCGCAGTTCGTACTTCTGCACCTTGCCCGTCGAGGTGGTCGGCAGCGGGCCGAAAACCACGGTCTTGGGGCATTTGAACTTCGCCATATGCTCGCGGCAGTAGGCGATGATGTCTTCTTCGCTGGCCTTTTGACCATCGCGCAGCTGAATGAAGGCACAGGGCGTCTCGCCCCATTTCTCGTCGGGTCGGGCGACCACCGCAGATGAGGCGACCGCGGGATGGCGCGAGAGCACGCTTTCGATCTCCAGCGAGGAGATGTTCTCGCCGCCGGAGATGATGACGTCCTTGGCGCGGTCGGCGATCTTGATATAGCCGTCCGGTTCGATATAGCCGAGATCGCCGGTGTGGTACCAGCCGCCGGCAAAGGCCTCTTCGGTTGCAGACGGGTTCTTTAGATAGCCTTTCATGACGATATTGCCGGCGAATACCAGCTCGCCCATCGTCTTGCCGTCGTGGGGCACGATTTCGCCGCTGTCCTGATCGATGACGGTCAGCGCGGCCTGCGTCGGATAGCGCACGCCCTGACGGCCGTTCAGGCGCACACGCTCCTCCAGGCTGACCTCGTCCCAGGATTCATGCTTGGCACAGAGCGCGGCCGGACCATAGGTTTCGGTCAGGCCATACACATGGGTCAGCTTGAAGCCGATACGCTCCATGCCCTCGATCATCGCCGCCGGCGGTGCCGCCCCGGCCACCAGGCCGTAAACGGTCTGGTCGATGCCGGCAAGCTTTTGCGCATCGGCGTTGACCAGCATGGAATGCACGATCGGCGCGCCGCAGTAGTGGGTGACGCGGTGTTCGGTCATGGCGTCGATGATCGGGTCGGCCGCAACCTGGCGCAGGCAGACGTTGGTACCGGCCTTGGCGGCCAGCGTCCAGGCGAAACACCAGCCGTTGCAATGAAACATCGGCAAGGTCCATAGATACACCGCATGGGTAGGCATGTCCCAGGCCATGGCGTTGGTCATGGCGTTCAGATAAGCACCGCGGTGGTGATAGACCACGCCCTTGGGGTTGCCCGTAGTACCCGAGGTGAAGTTCAGCGAGATCGCGTTCCACTCGTCTGCGGGCAGACGCCATTGAAAATCGGCGTCGCCTTCGGCGACGAAAGCCTCGTACTCGATCTCGCCGATAGGCGCTTCATCACCGGGATAGACCGGATCGTCGATATCCACCACCGTGGGCGGATTATCCAGACGGGCGACGGCATCCGCCATGACCGGCGCGAAGGCGCGGTCGACGAACACGATCTTCGCTTCGCCGAACTCGAGCATGAAGGCGAGCGTGGCCGCATCCAGGCGGACGTTGAGTGCGTTGAGCACGGCGCCAATCATCGCCGGGGCGAAATGCATTTCGTAGGTCGCCGGGATGTTCGGCGCCATGATCGCGACGGTATCGCCGCGGCCAATGCCGCGCTTGTCGAGCGCGCTCGCGAGTCGGCGGCAGCGCGCGTACGTCTGGCCCCAGCTCTGGCGCAGTTCGCCGTGAATCAGCGCGGTACGCTCGGGATAGACCTCGCCCGACCAGGCCAGGAAACTGATCGGCGACAACGCCACATGGTTGGCCGCATTCTGCGGCAGGCTCTCGAACGGGTTGGACTCGCTCATTGAAACGCTCGTACGGACATGATCTGCCCATGCTGCCATAACCGCACGCTACGCCACGCCATGGGCCGCTCGGTTGCAGGAGCGCTACCAGCGCCTGCGCGAGCGCGTCGCTTCGTCAGTCCGCCAGCGTCACCTGATAGTCCTCGCCGCTGACCAGCGGGAAATCGGCCTCGTTGGCCTCCGACACCTTGACCGTGTAACGCCCGCCGGTTTCGCCGCGTGCGCCGGCATGTGCCCGTGCGGCGGCCTCGGCCGCGGCCTCGAAGGTATCGGCATCGATCAGATGTTCGTCGCTACCGATTTCACAGATAAAACGCATGATGGATCAGCCAGTCGTCGGAATGTAGGCCCTAGCGCAGCTGGCTGTCCTTGCTGCCGCGCCGATTGAAGGCGGCGTTCTGGCGGTGGTCCTGGTCGACCTCCTCCTGGCAGGCCACGCACAGCTGCACACCGGGAATCGCTTCGCGCCGGCGCTGGGGAATTTCTTCACCGCATTCGGCACAGTACTCCAGGCTCTCGCCGGCGCGGCCCAGCCGCGAGCGTGCGAGTTCGACGCCTTCGGCCACGGTGCTGTCGATCTGTTCCTGTACGGCGCCTTCGCGCGCCCAACCGGTTGCCATGTCGTGCTCCTCGACTGTGCGAGAGATTCAGCATTACCCATGCGCGCCGCCCTTTCAACAGGCCGACCACCAACCCGGCTTCGATCACCGGCCCGCCGGCGGCTCCAGAATCAGCCGTCCGTCGCGCTGACTGATATCCACATGCCGCAGAAACGTCATGCCCAGCAGGACGAAATCCGTAGCCATCGCCGGGTTGATCGATGCCCGCACGTCGTACTGGGTGAACCCGCCGACACGAACCGAGCCCAGGCGCGTGGCATGGGCCCGCACGCGCCCAGCAGCCGTTTGTACGATCATGGGGGCACCACGCGACAAGCCAAGTCGCTCGGCCATATCGGCCGGCACCGCCACATGGCTGGCCCCGGTATCGATCAGAAACCGCACCGCTTGGCCATTGATTTCGCCGGGAACCATGTAGTGCCCGCCCGGGCCGGCGTCGAGCACCAGCCGCTCGGGCGCCTCGGCGCCGACCGCAACATCCCGATTCGGGTGGGCGCGCCTATCCAGCAGCTGATCGAACCCCCACCAGAGCAGGCCCAGCAGCACGAACGTGCCCACGACCGGATACAGCGGGCGTAGTGACTGCGACATCGGTATCGGCTCCAGAGTGATCGGCCAGGCGCCCTGCGCGCTTCGCGCCGGTGCAGAACAGGCCTCAGGATAACGAACCGCATCGGGCGCGCCAGGCGCGCCGGCTGCGGCGGCGCGACGCCACCCTTTCAAACGCGCCACAGGTGTGGTCAAAAATTGTTCAATCCATCGTCAGGCCTTGGCGGCCGGGCGATTGAAGCACTCGCACACGGCTTATCCACAGCTTCGTCCAGCGTCGGTGTGCAAAAGTCGCGGCCGCGATGTCCGGTAGACTGGAACACCAAGCTATCCCGCCCCACCGTCGCGCCCGCATGCCCCCCGCCCGGGCCGGCAACCATGCGCCGCTTTTATTTTCCAACCAAACGAGGATGCGGCCAATGAATTTTCAGTGGCTGACCAGCAGCGCAACCACGCTGACCATGGTGCTGATTTCCGGTATCGGCATTTATATCGCGTTGCTCGTGCTGACCCGGCTTGCCGGGCTGCGCAGCTTTTCAAAGATGTCGAGTTTCGATTTCGCGACCACGGTCGCCTTCGGTTCGATCATCGCTTCGACGCTGCTATCGAAAAATCCGGATCTGCTGAGCGCGGCCTTTGGCCTGGCCGTGTTATATGGCCTGCAATATGCGGTCTCGCGCGCACGCCATGCGAGCGCCGCCATTCAGAACCTGGTCGACAACGAGCCGTTGCTGCTGATGGCCGGCGACGAGGTGCTCTACGACAACCTGCGCATCGCACGGGTCACCGAAGACGATCTGCGCTCGAAGCTACGGCTGGCGGGCGTGACCGACCGCGAACAGGTGCTTGCCGTGGTGTTCGAAACCACGGGCGATTGTTCCGTACTCGCCCACGGCGACCGGCTCGATCCCTGGCTGTTTGACCGCGTGCGCGACGCTGACCGGCTGAACTGCCTGGCCCGACCCGACGATTGATACCTGCCGAGCCCTTGAAACCGGCTCGGGGCGAAACGATGTACCGACATTGCCCGCCCGCGGATGAGTTCCCATGACCCAGAAGTTAGGCGCCCTGCCCGTCGTCCTTGCCTTGGCCACAGGCTCTTTCGCGATCGGTACCACCGAGTTCGCCACCATGAGCCTGCTGCCGTTCATTCAGGCTGAGCTGAATATCGATCCGTCCACCGCCAGCCACCTGATCAGTGCCTATGCGCTGGGCGTGGTCTTCGGCGCCCCGATCATCACCGTGCTGGCGGCGAAGATGGCCCGCAAACCGCTGCTGCTCATACTGATGTCGCTGTTCGCACTGGGCAACGCGTTGAGCGCGGTCGCACCCGGCTACGGCTCGTTGATGCTGTGCCGTTTTCTGGCCGGCATCCCGCACGGCGCCTATTTCGGCGTGGCATCGCTGGTGGCCGCGGCGGTAGTGGACCCGGCCCGGCGTACCCAGGCCGTGGGCTATGTCATGCTCGGGCTGACCATCGCCACCGTCATCGGCGTGCCGCTGGCCACCTGGCTGGGAAACGCCGCGGGCTGGCGCAGCGGTTACTGGGTGATTGCAGCCATCGCGGTCACGGCCGTCGCGCTGATCGCGATCTATGCGCCGCGCGACCAGGCCGCAGCGGATGCCAGCGCCATGCGCGAGCTGGGCGCGCTCGCCCGAGTATCGGTGTGGCTGACGCTGGCAATCGGCGCGGTGGGCTTTGGTGGCATGTTCGCGGTCTATACCTATGTCACGTCCACGCTCGATCAGGTCACCGGCATGTCCGAGCGCTTGATACCGCTGGTGCTGTGCGTATTCGGCCTGGGTATGACGTTCGGCAATGCCGTACTGCCGCGCTTTGCCGATCGCGCGCTCATGCCCACCGCGGGCGCCATTCTGCTCTGGAGCGCGATCGCACTGGCGTGTTTTCCGTTCGTGGCCGACAACCCGTGGCTGATTGCCCTCGACGTATTCTGTATCGGGATCGGCGGTGCGCTTGGCCCCGTGCTGCAGACGCGCCTGATGGATGTGGCCGGCGACGCCCAGAACCTGGCCGCGGCGCTCAACCATGTGGCCTTCAACATGGCCAATGCGCTGGGGCCCTGGGTCGCCGGACTGGCGCTTGCCGCCGGCCTGGGCCTGCGCTCGACCGGCGCGGTGGGCAGCCTGCTGGCCCTGGGCGGGCTGGCAATCTGGGCGGTCGCGATCAGCCATGCGCGCTGGGCGGCGAACCGCGCCTAGCCTTCGCCGCCGGTCGCATGGCTTCTGGTACGCGCCGGCGATGCGCGCCATAATCAAGTCATCGCCATCGGCGGTCGGCGCCTGTGTCAAAGACGGCGCCGAGCCACTCTCATACTGGCCCCTGCGGGTCCGGAGTTCCACATGAACATACGTATTATCGCTCTGACCTGCGTCTTGCTCGGCTTTGCCGGCACGGCCCTGGCAGAACGCGCGATCACGGGATCCCAGCGCGCTATTACCGGAAGCGATCGCGCCATCAGCGGCAGCGAACGTGCGATCGGCGGCGACAGCGGCACGTCCGGCTCCGGCAATATGTCGGTCATCGACGGCGGCGACCGGCGTACCAACCTGGGCATATCCGGGAGCACCGGCTATTCCAACGGGGTAACCAATAGCAATGCCGCGCGAGCGAATTCGCTTGAGACGCGACGCAGCCAGTTCGAGTCCGACTCGCGCCCGCTCAGCGACAAGATCGAACAGCGCCGGCGCGCTTTCGAGGGCAGCTCGGACTAACGCCTGTTAACAAGCCCTAGCCGCAAAAAAAAACGCGCCGGGG
>NZ_CAXGSH010000091.1:0-15379 GCF_964012375.1 uncultured Salinisphaera sp. | reverse complement strand
CGCTGGCACGCCGTGCGCGGCTGCTGGGCGATATTCGGGCGTTCATGGCCGAGCGCGGCGTGCTCGAAGTGAACACGCCGCTGCTTGCCAGCGCCGCCCCCGCCGAGCGCGGGCTGGCGAGCATGCAGGTCGGTGATGACGGGTATCTCGTGCCGTCGCCCGAGCACGGGCTCAAACGTCTGCTCGCGGCCGGCATGGGCCCGATCTATCAGCTCGGGCCGGTGTTCAGATCCGGTGAAGCCGGGCGCTGGCACAACCCCGAATTCTGGATGCTCGAGTGGTATCGGCCCGAGGCAAGCATGGCCGATCTGGTTGCCGAGACCGGCGCCCTGATCGAGACGGTGGCCGGCGTGCGCTGCATGCAGCGCTGTGAATATCGGGTCGTATTCGAAGCGGTGACCGGCCTGAACCCGATTGCATGCGACACGGCCGCGCTTGCCGACTGGGCACGCCGGCAGCGGCTGGCGCCGGTCGAGGCGCCGGCCGATCACGACCGCGCCTTCTGGCTCGACCTGATCATGAGCCTCGCGGTCCAGCCGACGCTGGGCGAGCACGGGCCTCAGTGCGTGATCGATTTCCCCGCCGAAGATGCCGTACTGGTGGCCACCGATGCCGAACGCCCCGGCGTGGCCCGTCGCTTCGAATGGTTCTGGCAGGGCGTGGAACTTGCCAACGGCGCCCAGGAACTCACCGACGCTGATATCGCGCGCGAACGCATGCAGCGCGAACAACGCCTGCGCCGCGAGGCCGGCGCGGTCGAAACCCCGTTGGACGAGCGGCTGTTGGGCGCGATGGCGGCCGGGCTGCCGGCCAGTGCCGGGGTGGCTCTGGGCGTGGATCGCTTGCTGGCGCTGGTCTGTGGCTTTGCATCGATCGGTGAGGCGCTGGCCTTCGACTGGCCGCGGCGCTGACGCCGGCATGATCCGGCCCCCGGACCGCTGACCCGGTCAGCTGCTTGTAGCGCAATCGAAGAAAACAAACGCCGACTGCTGTGCGTCGTTCAACAGGGGCGCGGGCCTGTTCGCATACGTGCGTTGTTCAGCCGAAAAACCATCGACTTTTAGAACGCATGTTTCAGGCGCCGTTACCCAGGCGCGCGATGGAGTCGCCGAGCTTGACCGGCTGGCCGTTGGAAAGCGTGCTATCCCAGGCCAGTGCGCCGGGCCCGAACAGCAGGATCACGCTGGAACCGATCGAGAAGCGGCCCATTTCCTCGCCACGGGCGTAGTAGGCGTTTTCCAGGGTGGCATCGATAAAGCTTTCGTTGCGCGTGGTGCGCCGGTGCGGCGGGCATACCTGACCGGCCCAGCGGGTATGAATACCGCCCACGATGAATGCGCCGACCATCACCAGCGCCATTGGCCCCACCGCGGTGTCGTAGAGCGTCACCAGCCGTTCGTTGCGCGCGAACAGCCGCGGGATGGCGCGCACGCAGCGCGGGTTGACCCCGAACAGCCGGCCCGGCACGTAGCGCATTTCGCGCACGCAGCCGTCCAGCGGCATATGCACGCGATGATAGTTCGAAGGGGCGAGATAGAAGGTCGCATAGTGGCCTCCCAGAAACGCGGCCGACCAGGCCTCGCTGCCACCCACGAGCGTGCGCAGGTCGTAAGCCATGCCCTTGGTCTGGCAGATCATGCCGGTACGGGCCTCGCCGAAGGCGCCGAGCGTTCCGTCGACGGGCGATACGATGCGTTCGCGATCGTCGGGCATGGGCCGGGCATCGGGGGCCAGCGCGCGCGTGAAGAAGGCGTTGAAGCTGGAATAGGCCGTGGGGTCGGGCTGGGCCGCTTCCTGCATGTCGATATCGGGATACAGGCGCATGAACGCGTTGATCAGCGCCTGTTTGAGCCAGGGCAGGCGTGCCCGTGCCAGGGCATGGGCGGCGCGCGATATCGCGCGGGTCGGTAATAGCCATAGCAGGGCGGCAAAGAGCCGGTCACCGGTGCTTGCCGGGTTCGATGAAGCCATTCGAGATACCGTGAATCGGTGAATGCGCGCAGCGTAGCGTTCCAGGCGAGCTGTGCCTACTTGCATGGCGCTCGCCTTCGAAGATGCCGTATGACAACTGCTGCAGGCGGCGTGGTGATCGCGCAGGCAACGCAGGCACGGCGCAGCGGCCGGTTTTCGCCCGTCGGGCCATGCCTGCAGCCGCAACCGCTACCCGGCGCGTGAGCGGCGGCCCGTGGCGGGCGATCGCGCACGGCCTTCGTGCGACGGTGAAGAATTATGCAGGGGCTGTTGCGCCGCGCAAAGGGCGGATGTGGTTTATCCTTGCGCGGGCCGGCGCTTCGCGTCGCTATGATTGCGTACCTGCCCGTTGCCCGGTTGGCCCGGGTAAGGGATGTTCCGAGGCTACACACGAGACGGTATGACGGATCACGACAACACCGATATCGCCGCAACGCTCACGCGCGTGCTGGATTATATTCGCTGGGGCGCATCCCGCTTTGCTGCGGCAGAGCTGGCGTTCGGTCATGGCAGCGACAATGCGGTCGACGAGGCTGCCCATCTGGTGCTGGATACCCTGGGCCTGGATGCATCGCTGCCGGATGTCTATCTCGACAGCACGCTGACCCATGCCGAGCGCGATGCGGTCATCGAGATTATCGAGCGCCGTATCGCCAGCCGCCAGCCCGCAGCCTATATCACACATAAGGCCTGGTTCGCGGGCCTCGAGTTTTATGTCGACGAACGGGTGATCGTGCCGCGTTCGCCGATCGCCGAACTCATCGAAACGGAGTTCCAGCCCTGGCTGGGCCATCGCGAGCCGCTGTCCGTTCTCGACTTGTGTACCGGCAGCGGCGCTATTGCTATTGCCTGTGCGCTGGCCTTTCCCGAGGCCCGTGTCGTGGCCACCGATGCCAGCGAGGATGCGCTGGCCGTCGCACGTATCAATAGCGACAAGCACGATATCGGGCCGCAGGTGGAATACGTGAAGGCTGACCTGTTCGACGGCCTGCCCGAGCAGCGTTTTGACCTGATCGTAACCAACCCGCCCTACGTCAGCCGCGACGAATGGTCCGGTCTGGCGCCGGAATACCGGCACGAGCCCGGCTTCGCCTTTCATGGCGACAGCGACGATCTGCTGCTGGTCAGCCGGCTTTTATTCGACGCACGCGACTATCTCAGCGAAGATGGGCTGCTGGTGCTGGAAGTGGGCTATAGCGCCTTTGCGCTGGAACAGACTTACCCGGACCTGCCGATAACGTGGATAGAGCTCGAGCGCGGCGGGTTGGGCGTCGGCGTGCTGGAAGCACAGGATCTGGATGCCTGGGTGGATGCCCAGCGCGAGATCGCACAATAGTTTTCGACGGGCTAGAGATATATGGCAGGCAATACCTGGGGCGAACGATTCACGGTGACGACCTTTGGCGAGAGCCACGGGCCCGCGATCGGCTGCATCGTCGACGGCTGCCCCCCGGGCATCGAAATCAGCGAAGAGGCGTTGCAGGCTGATCTGGACCGGCGCAAGCCGGGCACGTCGCGCTATGTGACCCAGCGTCGCGAGGATGATCGCGCCCGTATCGTGTCGGGCGTGTTCGAAGGCAAGACCACCGGCACGCCGATCGGGCTGATCATCGAGAACACCGACCAGCGATCGCGCGACTATTCCAAGATCAAGGACGTATTCCGGCCCAATCACGCCGACTATGCCTACCTGCAGAAATACGGCATCCGCGACTATCGCGGTGGTGGCCGCTCGTCGGCGCGCGAAACCGCGACCCGCGTGGCCGCCGGCGCCATCGCCCGCAAGGTGCTCGCCGAGCGCTTCGGGGTGCGTATCCAGGGTTATCTGGCTGCAATGGGACCGTTGGAGCTGGCCTGCAACGATCTCGACGCCGCCAACCACAATCCGTTTTTCTGTGCCGAACCGGCGCGCCTCGAAGAACTGGAAAACTATATCAATGCGCTGCGCAAGGACGGGGATTCCATCGGCGCCCGCATCAATGTGGTCGCCACCGGCGTGCCGCCGGGCTGGGGCGAGCCGGTGTTCGACCGCCTGGATGCCGAGATCGCCAAGGCGCTGATGAGCATCAATGCGGTCAAGGGCGTAGAGATCGGCGATGGGTTTGCCGTGGTCAATCAGCGCGGCTCGCAGCACCGCGACGAAATGTCGCCCGAGGGTTTTGCCAGCAATCATTCCGGCGGCATTCAGGGCGGTATTTCAAGCGGCCAGACCATTCGCGCGAGCATGGCGCTCAAGCCGACCTCGAGCATCATCATTCCAGGCGATACCATCGACACGCAGGGCCAGGCCACGCAGATGCGTACCACCGGTCGCCACGACCCCTGCGTGGGCCTGCGGGCGACCCCGATCGCCGAGGCCATGCTGGCGCTGGTGCTGCTCGACCACGCTCTGCGCCATCGCGCCCAGAACGCCGATGTCGCCAGTGGTCTGGCGCCCATTGCCTCGGAGCGCGCTTGATTGATGCGTTGGTCTGGCAACGCGATCACTAAACGGCATAATACGAACGCAGTAGAACTCGCTTGGGGGATTTCGTTTCCATGACCATCAGATTCAAGACCTCGGCCGCCACGGCCCTTATCGTTGCCGCGCTGTCGGGCGGGGTGGCCCATGCGGACATGGACGCCGCACGCGATGCCTTGTCTCGCAACGACTATGCGAGCGCGGTAGAGCAGTTGAATGCGGTACTGGCGAAGTCGCCAAACAATGCCGAAGCAAGGTTTCTGAAGGGCCTGGCGTTGGCCCGCAGCGGCGATACGGCCGCTGCTCTGGATACTTTCAATGCGTTGGTGGCCGACAACCCGGAAATGGCCGAGGCCTGGAACAACCTGGGCGTGCTGCGCGCGCGCAACAACGACCTCGAAGGCGCTCAGACAGCGCTGGAAAAGGCGGTTGAAATCAATCCGCAGCACGGTCCGGCACAGGAGAACCTCGGCGATATCTATGTCGCCATGGCCCAGGGCGCCTATGCGCGTGCGGGCGAGTTGGAAAGCGACAACGCCATCGCGCGTGCCAAGAGCCAGCAGCTGGCCGAATTCATTGGCGGTGGCATGAGCGCCGGCTCGGCCTCGGCGTCCAAGCCGACACCGCCGGCCGTGCCCAACGTCACCGCACGGCGCGATGCCCCGGTCGATATCGATACCAGTTCGCCGCAGTCCACGCTGAAAAGCTGGGCCGCCGTCTGGTCGGCCCAGGATGTCGACGGCTATCTTTCGATGTACAGCCCCGACTTCGTCCCCGACGACGGCATGAGCCGCTCGGCCTGGGCCGCGCAGCGGCGCGATCGGGTGAGCGCGCCGGCGCGTATCGACGTGACCCTGAGCAATACCCAGATCGATCGGCGCGGCGAGCAGGCGCTGGTCAAGTTCAATCAGCGCTACAAGTCGGATACCTATCAGGACAGCGAGCGCAAGGCGCTGCTGATGCAGGAAACCGCCGACGGCTGGCAGATTCTGCGCGAAGGCGACCCCGACGCGATCAACTACACGGTATCTGCCGATGCGCCCCAATCGGAAAGCGTCGACAGCCAGCGTGTGAGCGAAGCACCGCCGGTTGACGGGGCGCCGTCCGCCGACGATTCGAGCCCGGAGCCGTCATCGAATACGGCCGGCCAGAACGCCAACGCCGAGCCTGCCTCGGCGCCGGCCCAGATGCAGGCCGAAAGCCAGGCCCAGGCACGCCAGGCCGTCGAACAAGCGCTCAAGGACTGGGCGGATGCCTGGGCGGCCCAGGATGTGCGCCGCTATCTGAATGCATATAGCGACAATTATCAGCCCAAGAACGGCACGAGCCTGACGGCATGGGCGAAATCGCGCGATCAGGCGGTCAAGGGGCCGGCCTGGATTCGGGTCGATATCAGCGACATCCAGGTCAGCCTGCTCGGCGATGACCGTGCCCAGGCCAGCTTTAACCAGCACTACAAGTCCAACAGCTACGAAGACCGCGAACGCAAGCGCGTGACCCTGGTACGCGAGGACGGCGGCTGGCGCATCGTGCGCGAAAGCTAGGGACGCTCGGCACAACCTCTCGCGGTTCGCGTTCGCGTCCGCAGAGACGGGGCGGCAAGGCGTCCAAGCGGCAGCGCGCCTGCCTTATTGGCAGGTCAAGCTCGGCAACGCGGGCGCAGCGTGTGTGAGGCCGAACCGCTGAGCGGCCGGCGCGTCGCTGGGATTGCGCCCAGGATCCTGCCATAAGGCGTTGTGCTGCTTGGCCCTCGAATAACCAGGGCCAGCGCCACGTGCGTCGTTGGGCACGATTTTGCGCCGCAACGCGGCGGTTGGCACGCGTATTAACAGGCCCTAGGCGTTCACGCCCGCTTCGCGCTGCGCGTCGAGCATCGCCAGCAGGGCGCGCGCTGCGTTGGACAGGCTCCGGCGGGGGTGGCGAATGGCCCCCAGTCGGCGCTCCATATGCAGGCCCGGCAGTTCGAGCCGGGTCAGTTCCGGATGCTGCATCGATGTGGGCAACACGGTCCAGCCGATGCCCACACCCGCGAGCATGCGCAGCGTTTCCAGATAATGACTGGTCATGCGCGGCGCCAGCGTGAGGCCGTATGGGCCGAAAGCGGCGACGATGATGGCGTACGTATAACTGTCTACCGGTGGCAACACGGCAGGATAGGCCGCCAGGTCTGCGATCTCGACGCGCCTCGCGCTGGCCAGGGCATGGTCGTGGCCGACGAATACGCTCATGGGATCATCCCATATACAGTCCTCCACCAGCCCCGGGTGGGACGGGGTGGGCAGGGTGATCACGGCCAGCTCGCAGTCGCCCTTGACCACGCTGCGACAGGCGGCTTCGGAGTCCTGGAAAACGATTTCCGGGGTCACGTTCGGATGGTGGGCGACATAGGCGCGCAGCACCTCCGGCATGCGATGCAGCCCAACATGGTGTGACAAGGCCAGGCGCAGGGGGCCCGCCGTTTCCGCGTGCAGGTTGTCGAGCGCGCGGCGTCCGTCCTGCACGACTGCGAGCAGTTCGCGCGCGTGCGGAAGATAGGCCCGGCCGGCCTCGGTCAATGCGACGCCGCGGCCCACGCGGTCGAACAGCTCGTGGCCCAGCCGTGATTCCAGCGACGCCAGACGTTTGCTGATGGTGGGTTGGCTCAGATGAAGCGTGTCGGCCGCAGCCTGGAACGAGCCCTGATCACAGACCGTGACAAACGCACGGATCGCTTCGGTTTGCATGAGAATCAGACCTGCCTAAAGGTAATCGATTATATCCAAAAGATTCATTTGAGTAATTTATCGGCGGCGCTTACGCTGTGCGCCATCCACCGATACGGAGCGAGTCATGGCACAGACGCTTTACGAAAAACTGTTCAACGAACATCTCGTTCGCGAAGAAGACGGCAACGGCTTGCTGTATATCGATCGTCACATGGTGCACGAAGTCACGTCGCCCCAGGCGTTCGAGGGGCTGGCGCTGGCCGATCGGCCGGTGTGGCGCGTGAATGCCAACCTCGCCGTGCCCGATCACAACGTGCCGACCGTCAATCGCGACGGCGGCATCGCGGATACCATTTCCCGTGCCCAGGTAGATGCACTGCTCAAGAACTGCAACGAGCACGGCATTCGTCTGTTCGGGCTGGGCGATCCGCGCCAGGGCATCGTGCATATCATCGGCCCCGAGCAGGGCGCGACCCAGCCGGGCATGACCATCGTCTGCGGCGATTCGCATACCGCCACCCACGGCGCATTCGGCGCGCTGGCCTTCGGTATTGGCACTTCGGAGGTGGAGCATGTGCTGGCCACCCAGACGCTGCCCCAGGCGCGCTCGAAAACCATGCTGGTTCGCGTGGATGGGCAGGTTGCGCCCGGTATTTCCGCCAAGGACATCATGCTCGCGATCATCGGCAAGATCGGCACGGCCGGCGGCACCGGCTACGTGATCGAATACGGCGGCGAGGCGGTGCGTGCGCTGTCGATGGAAGGACGTATGACCATCTGCAACATGTCCATCGAAGCCGGTGCACGTGCCGGCATGGTGGCGGTGGACGACACCACCATCGAGTACATGCGCGGCCGTACCTACGCGCCCAAAGAAGAAGAGTGGGAACAGGCCGAGCAATACTGGCGCACGCTGGTATCCGATGAAGGCGCCGAATACGACCAGGTCGTGGTGCTGGATGCTGCCGATATCGCACCGCAGGTCACCTGGGGTACATCCCCGGAAATGGTGGGCCCGGTCACCGATCGGGTGCCGTCGCCCGATAATGCCGCCAACGAAACCCAGGCCGAGAGCTGGCGGGCGGCGTTGCAGTACATGGATCTCACCCCCGGGGTGCCGATCACCGAGATCATGCTCGACAAGATATTTCTGGGTTCCTGCACGAACGCGCGTATCGAAGACCTGCGCGTGGCCGCGGAATATCTCAAGGGCCGCACGATCGCCCCGAATATCGAGCTGGCGATGGTGGTGCCGGGTTCCGGGCTGGTGAAACAGCAGGCCGAGAGGGAAGGTCTGGACGTGATCTTCAAATCGGCCGGGTTCGAATGGCGCGATGCCGGCTGCTCGATGTGTCTGGGCATGAACGACGACAATCTGCTGCCCGGCGAACGCTGTGCGTCCACCTCCAACCGCAACTTCGAAGGCCGCCAGGGCAAGGGTGGGCGCACCCATCTGGTAAGCCCGGCGATGGCCGCGGCCGCTGCGGTGTACGGGCATTTCGTCGATATCCGCGAGCTGGGCGTCGCGCAGTGAGCAGCGCCGTGAGTCGACGGGGCGAAGCCGGCGACGGCTGGAACGCGCACGCCTATGCGCGCGATGCGCGCTTCGTCGCCGAGCTGGCCATGCCGGTGGTCGAGCTGCTCGATGCACGCCCCGGCGAGCGGATTCTGGACCTGGGCTGTGGCGACGGTGTATTGAGCCAGGCCATCGCAGCACGGGGCGCAGATGTACTCGGCGTCGACGCCAGTGCCGAACTGGCCGCCGCGGCGCGAGCGCGGGGCATCGAGACGATCGTGCTCGACGGTCATGAACTGGCGGACAGTTCGCAAATTCGTGGCCGCTTCGATGCGGTATTCTCGAACGCGGCGCTGCACTGGATGAAGCGGGATCCGCAGGCGGTGGTCGACGCCGTCTACCAGCGCCTGTTGCCGGGTGGCCGTTTCGTCGGCGAGTTCGGCGCGGCGGGCAATGTCGCACCGATTCACGATGCGCTTCGACGGGAAGCGCAGGCGCGGGGCCTGGATGCGGATACGATCGATCCGTGGTATTTCCCGACCGAGGCGCAATACCGCGAGCGCCTCGAACAGGCCGGGTTCGTCGTCGAGGCATTGTTCAGTTTCGAGCGACCGACGGTGCTGCCAAGCGATATAGGCCGATGGGTGACCACGCTCGCCGGGCCGTTTGTCGGCGCCTTCGCGCCGGGCGCGGCCCGGGAAGACTACGTCGCCGCGGTGCGGGACCGTCTGATCGATACCCTAAGGGATGCGCAGGGGCGCTGGACGGCGCCCTATGTGCGGCTGCGTTTCGATGCACGCCGGGCGGCGGCCTGATCCGGGTCGACACTTCAACCGATTTCTAAGTAGCGAATATATCATCATGCAAGAATTCACGATTCACGAAGGGCTGGTGGCGCCGCTGGACCGCGCCAATGTCGATACCGACGCGATTATTCCGAAGCAGTTCCTGAAATCGATTCGGCGGACGGGGTTCGGCCCGCATCTGTTCGACGACTGGCGCTATCTCGACCAGGGTGGCCTGGAAACCGATATCGCCACCCGGCGCGAAAACCCGGACTTCATCCTCAACAAGGAGCCGTATCGTCAGGCGAGTATTTTGCTTGCCAGAGAGAACTTTGGCTGTGGTTCTTCACGTGAACACGCGGTGTGGGCGCTGGACGATTTCGGTATCCGCTGTGTGATCGCGCCGAGTTTTGCCGATATTTTCTACAACAACTGCTTCAAGAATGGCGTGTTACCTATTGCATTGAAAGCGGAAATTGTCGATGCGCTATTTGCTGAGGCCGAGGCGAACTCGGGCATGACCGCCAGGGTCGACCTGCACGAACAGCAGGTTGTGACCGCTGATGGCCACGCATACGACTTCGATATCGATGCCTATCGGCGCAAGAACATGCTCGCCGGCCTGGACGATATCGGCCTGACGTTGCAGCATGCCGACGAGATCCGTGCCTTCGAGGCGCGGCGTGCCAAGGAAAAGCCTTGGTTATTCCGCGACCTGTAGGCGCATGGCATATCGTATGCCCCGGTATTCGATAAAAGGACAGATCATTCCATGACAGCAAGAATTCTCGTGATGCCCGGCGACGGTGTCGGCCCGGAGATATGCCGCGAGGCGGTACGCGTGCTCGACACGCTGGCCAGCGACCACGGCCTGGATATCGAGCTCGACGAGGCGCTGGTGGGCGGCGCGGCGATCGATGCCGAGGGCGAACCCCTGCCGGAATCATCGCTCGCTGCGGCACGCGAGGCCGATGCGATTCTGTTCGGTGCCATTGGCGGGCCGAAATGGGATGATCAGCCGCGCGATAACCGTCCCGAATCCGGCCTGCTGCGGCTGCGCAGCGAGCTGGGGCTGTTCGCGAATCTGCGCCCGGCGATCCTGTATCCGCAGCTGGCGCACGTCTCGGCGCTCAAGCGCGATATCGTCTCGGGCCTGGATATCATGATCGTGCGCGAGCTCACCGGCGGTATCTACTTCGGTAAGCCCGCCGGCCGGCACAAGAACGCAAACGGCAAGCGCGAAGCGTTCAATACCATGCGCTACGACGAGGACGAAATCCTTAGGATCGGGCGGACCGCCTTCGATATCGCCCGCGCGCGCGGTGGCCGCCTGTGCAGTGTCGACAAGGCCAATGTGCTCGATGTCTCTCAGCTGTGGCGGGACGTAATGAACGAGCTGCATGCCGAATATCCGGACGTCGAGCTCACTCATATGTACGTCGACAACGCCGCGATGCAGCTCGTGCGCGCGCCCAAGCAATTCGACACGCTCGTGACCGGCAATCTGTTCGGCGACGTGCTTTCGGATGCGGCCGCGATGCTCACCGGTTCGATCGGCATGCTGCCTTCGGCATCGATGGATATCCACGGCAAGGGGCTCTACGAGCCCGTCCATGGCAGTGCGCCCGATATCGCCGGCCAGGACGTCGCCAATCCGCTGGCGACCATTCTGTCCGTGGCCATGATGCTGCGTTATTCGCTCAACCGCGGTGATCTGGCCGACAAGGTAGAGAACGCGGTGGGCTATGCGCTGGATCGCGGTCTGCGTACCCGCGACATCATGGACGACGAAACGCAGATGGCGAGTACCCAGGAGATCGGCGGCGCCATCGTCGATATGCTGCGCTAAACAGCGCGTGCAGCCAAAACAGGCGCGGATTGAGCGGAGGCGCGATGACCAAGACATATGACGTGGCCGTGGTCGGTGCCACCGGTACGGTCGGCGAGGCCATGCTCGAAATACTCGAGCAGCGCGAGTTTCCGGTCGGCCGTGTTTTCGCGCTTGCCAGCGAACGTTCGGCCGGCAAGCGGGTGCGTTTTCGTGACAAGAGCGTCTCGGTCGCGGATATGGCCGATTTCGACTTCTCGCGGGTGCAGCTCGCGCTGTTCGCGGTGGGTGACGACGTCTCGCAGCGATTCGCGCCGAAGGCCGCCGCGCACGGCTGTATTGTCATCGACAACAGCGCGTATTTCCGTACCGACGAAGACGTGCCCTTGATCGTGCCGGAGGTGAACCCGCAGGCGCTCGCGGGCTATCGCAATCGCGGCATCGTAGCCAGTCCCGGCGCTGCAACCATCCAGATGGCCGTAGTGCTCAAGCCGATTCACGACGCCGCCCAGGTGCGGCGCGTCAACGTGGCCAGCTATCAGGCGGTATCCGGTTCCGGGGCGACGGGCCTGCGCGAACTCGCCGATCAGAGCGCACGCCTGCTCAATGCCCAGGCAATCAAGACGCCGGCGGTGTATGCCAAACAGATTGCCTTCAACGTCCTGGCCCAGATCGATACGATCGAGGACAACGGCTATACGCGCGAGGAGATGACGCTGGTCCGGGAGACGCGACGGCTTCTGGATGCGCCCGCCATGCAGATCAACCCGACCGCGGTCACGGTGCCGGTTTTCTTCGGCCATTCCGAAGCGGTGCACGTCGAAACGCGCGACAAGCTCTCGGCGGCGCAGGCGCGCCGTCTGTTGCACGCTGCGCCAGGGATAGAGCTCGTGGATACGCCGCAATCGCACGGCTACGCGAGCGCGGTAACCGACGCTGCGAACCAGGATGCTGTGTTCGTCTCGCGTATTCGTGAAGACATTTCATGTGAGAATGGTCTAAATTTCTGGGTGGTGGCCGATAACGTACGCAAGGGTGCTGCACTCAACGCCGTGCAGATCGCCGAAAAACTGATCGAAGAACATATATAGACATCTACGATGCGCCGGGCCGACAGGCCAACGGGCGCGTCGGCCCTTGTCGTTCGAAGGTAAAGACGAAGGGTTGGATCCAGGGGGATACACAGGCGCCGTGGTCGATTCAAAATCGTGTTTGAGGCGCGGGCTGCAGACTGCAGCCGTGGCTGCCTTGCTAGGGAACGCGGGCGTCGCTTCGGCGCTCGGGTTTGGAATCATTCGGGTGCATTCGGCCCTCAATGAGCCGCTGAACGCGACCATCAACCTTGTGGCACTCACGCCGGAGGAAAGAACGGCGTTGCAGGTGGACATGGCCAGCGCCGACATGTTCCGGCGCTTCGGTATCCAGCGTACCGGCCTGGCGGATCGTATCCGTATCGTGGCAAGCCCCGGCAGCGAAGACAGCCAGGTTCTGTTGCGCCTGACCACCGATGCACCGGTGCAGGAACCGTTCCTGCGCTTTCTTATCGAGGCCGATACCGGTAGCGGCCGTGCATTGCGCGAATATACGGTGCTGCTCGATCCGCCGGGCCAGGTGCCGTCATCACAGGCGGCAACGCCAGCCCCGCGTACGCCAACAACAGCGCAATCTGCGCCGGCGCCTACGTCGACGAATGCCGTTCCGGATTCGGCTGCGGCCACCCGCGCTGGCCCGGCATCGGCCGACCCCGTGCCCAATCGTTACGGCCCGGTAGCGGGCGGCGAAACGCTGTCGCGCATAGCGGCCGATCTTCGCCGGCCCGGAACCACACTGGATCAGATGCAGGTGGCGATTTATCGCAACAACCCGCAGGCATTCAGCGATAACATGAATATCCTGCTGCGCGGCGCGATGCTGGCTATCCCGCCGGTCGAACGCATTCGTGCGATTGGCCGCGACGAAGCACAGGCGGTGGTACGTCGTCAGCAGGCCGAAGCCCTCGAACGCCTGGCGCGCGCCGATGCCAGCACGGCTGTCGACAGCGCGACGTCATCGGCCACGGGCGCGTCGGCCACGACCGATGCCCGTTTGCGCCTGGAGCCATCTCGTATCGAAGGCCGTGGCGCGGGGGGCGAGGTCGGCACCGCCGGCTTCGGCCGGCTGGCCATGCCGGATTTCGATAGCGCGAACGACCAGGCGGGCGCGACAACGCCGGCAACCTCGCCGGCCGGCCAGACCGGCGCCGCCGAGGCCGATCCGATGGTCGCGGAGGGCGGGGCCGCGCCCGAGCGCGCCGATTCTTCGGGTGCGTCGGCTCAAGCAGTCGATACGACAACGAGCGCGGGCATGCCCGTCGACGAGACGACCCGCGATCCGGCGAGCGCCGACAACGACGCCGATGCGCCGACCCCGGACGCGGTCGATGCAACCGCCGGCACGGCCACAGTGGCCGCCGAGTCGCCCGATACGCAAATCGATAACGGCGCGCAACCGGCGATGACGACGGACAGCGCAACCGATGCCGGCGAGCCTTCTTCGCAGCCGCAGGCAGATGCAGATCTGGGAGACACGCTCGAGCAACCCAGCGACGGCGACTACCGGCCGCTGCCGTCGGCCGACGCGGATGTGGTCGGGGCGTCCGACGGTAATAGTTTGCTGCGCCCGCGTAACCTGTTGCTGATCGCGACCGGGCTGGGGCTGGTCGGTTTGCTTCTGGCCTGGCGCCGGCGTCGCCAGTACAAGCCGGTGCCGCTGCACTTCGAGGCTGAAGGCGGACATGCCGCAGAACCGACCGTCGGCGAGCCCGTACCGGGCGCGGGCGAACCGCGCGAAGCGCATATCGCTCCGGCACCGGATACGAGCCGGCCGTCGCAGCGCATCGAACGCGCCGAGGCTCAGATAAAGGCCGGCGAGTTCGATCAGGCACGTGAAACCCTCGAAACCGGGCTCGACGAATACCCCAGCGACAGTGGTTTGCAGGACAAGCGCCTGGAACTGGACTATCTCACCGGCGACGATCAGGCCTTCATGGCCAATATCGACCGTTTCGGTGCCGCGCTCAGCGACAACGGCGTGCGCTGGGCGGGCGTAGCCGCCATGGGCCGGGTGCTGCGCCCGCAGGACCCGCGTTTCGCGCTCGGGCTTCAGCCCGATAGCGGCGCTGCGACGCCCGCCGAGACAAGCACGCCGACGCAGCCGGACGCCGAATCGGCCCAGGCTCTTTACGAGAGTTTCGTGTCCAGCAGCGATAGCGGCCTCGACGACGAGCTGCCGCCGGTGCCGGAGCGAGACGATGCGGAGTCCGAGCGTTTCTTCACCATCGATGAGTCGCCTGAGGATTCGGAGCCGGCGCCAACCGCGCCTGCGCATGAGTCGAAGGCGGACAAGCGCAGCAGCAGCCCGGATGCGGCCTCCGAAATGGATGGCTTCGAGTGGGAAGATCAGGCGATCGAGCAAGGCGGCGAACGCGAGCACGATCAGGGTGACGACCCGGGGCTGGCGTTCGATCTGGATAGTCCGCGCGAGGCCGCGCCCAAACCCGAGCCCAAATCGGTGCAGACCATCGATACCGCGGGCTTCGACCTCGATGACGGCAGCGATAGCGAAACCGATGGGGATGAGCAGACCGATCCGGTCGAAATCCGGCTCGATCTCGCGCGCATGTATATTGAGATGGAAGACAACACGGCGGCACGCGAACTGCTCGAAGACGTCCAGAAAGAGGGCGATGAGACGCAGCGCGCCACCGCCACCGATTTGTTGAACAAGCTCTAGGGCGTGTCGTCATAAGACATGACGTCGCATTGCCCGGACCGGGCGTGTCAGGCAAGGCGGGGCCCACGGTCAAGGTCCGCCAGCGGCATGGCGCGTCCGGCGCGGGCAACCCCCAACGGATAACGACCGGTCGACGGCCAAGCCCTGGCAATCCATCGCCATAGTTGATTTTCAAGGGCTCGCTCGCGTGGAACAACCACGCGCCGCTCGCGATGGCTTGTCTTGCCGCGGCTTGGCCGCCGATGCGCCGCCTTATCTTATGATGACACGCCCTCGGGGCTTGTTCATACTGGCGCGCCTCGTCGCCATGGTGGCGATGGCGTGATCCTTTTTTTCGCTGAA
>NZ_CAXGSH010000090.1:0-15519 GCF_964012375.1 uncultured Salinisphaera sp. | reverse complement strand
TTCTCTTTGCTTGTCCAAAGAGAAGTACCCAAGAGAAAAGACACCCTGTCTTGCGTCGGCGCTGCGCGCCGATGCCCTGCGCGGCTCCGGCCGAACGCGGGCCAGCCGGAAACTCGCTTCGCTCAAACATCCGGCTGGCTTTATCCGCGTTCGGCCTCCACTGCTCGGCGCTACGCCCAAGGGGATGAATACAGGCAAGCGCGCTGGCGCTCGCTCAAGGTCACGATTGTTGTAGGTTGGATTAGCGCAGCGTAATCCAACAAAGAACGCAGCCCGCGCGTCTGATTCGACCTGCGCGGTTCGTGTTGTCTGCCTTCGTTTGGGCAAGCAAACGAAAGTGGGTCGCGCCGCAGCGCGAAACCAAAGGTCCGACAAATCGGCGACTCGCAACGGCCCCACGCATCAGAACCGACGATTGCCGGATGAAAAACGCGACGCCATGCATGCTGCGGGTTCTATTGGCGTTTGACTGCGGACGCATGACTTAAGCGATCACGCATCGCCCGTATCAATAATCACCACCGGCTGCCCCGCAGCCACAGCCCCGCCTTCGGCGATGGGCAGCCGCGCGACGTGCCCGGCCTGGCGGGCCACGATCTCGACTTCCATCTTCATGGATTCGACGAGTGCGACGACCTGGCCGCCCTCGACCGCATCGCCCTCGGCGACCTGGAGTTTCCACAGGCTGCCGGACACGGGGCTGTCGACGCCGGTTTCGTTGGCGGCGAGTTCGGCGGTTTCGCTGACTTCGGGCGTGTGATCCTCGAAGGTGAATTGGCCGTTGGCCCGCCAGCGCGCCATTTCCTCCTGGAAGGCCTGCTCGCGCTGTTCCCGAAAGGCGTCGATTTCGTCGCGGACCGGATCGAGTTCGGCTTCATGCTCGGCCAGCGAAAACTTGACCGTTTCGGTCTTGAGGTCGAAACGCCCGTGTATGAATTCGCGCCGGATATCGGTGAGCTCGTCGTGGCTGACTTCATAGAAGCGCAGCTGGTCGAAGAAGCGCAGCAGCCACGGATTTTCGAAATGGCGGGTTTCGCGATAGCGATTCCACATCTGCAGCGTACGCCCGACGAACTGGTAGCCGCCGGGGCCTTCCATGCCGTACACGCACAGATAGGCCCCGCCGATCCCGACCGAGTTTTCGGCCGTCCAGGTACGCGCCGGGTTGTATTTGGTCGTCACCAGACGCTGGCGTGGATCAAGCGGGGTGGCCACCGGCGCGCCGAGATAGACATCGCCCAGGCCCATGACCAGATAGCGCGCATTGAACAGGATGTCGCGGATTTCCTGATGGGTTTCCAGGCCGTTGATGCGTTTGATGAAATCCAGGTTGCTCGGGCACCAGGGCGCATCCGGGCGCACGCTGCGCTGATATTTGTCGATGGCTTCCTGGCAGGCCGGATCGTCCCAGGACAGCGGCAGATGCACGACCCGCGATTCGATGGTCAGATCTTCCACATCGCGCAGTTCGCGCTCGGCGCCTTCCAGATGCGCGAGCAGCGTATCGAGCGCGAGTACGTTCGGATCGTAGTGGATCTGCAGCGAGCGTATGCCGGGCGTGAGTTCGGCCATGCCTTCCAGCGGATGCTCGCGCAGCCACAGCATCCAGGCATGGGCACGAAAACGCAGGGCGATCTCGAGCTGCATTTCGCCGAATTCGATCAGCAGGAATTCGTCGCCGGCCCGGCGATAGACCAGCCGCTCGCCCGCGGTTTCGGCGTCCAGTTCGCGCAATATCGGGCTATCGCGATCTTCGGCAAATGCCGGCTTCGGCGTTTCGGCCAGCGTTTCCAGCACCGTTTGCTGGCGCTCGTCGATGGCGCGCGCGGTGGCCAGAGACACCGGCACGAAGCGTACGGTATCCCCCGCCGTGAGCTGGCCGAGCTTCCAGCGCTCGGCACGGACCGTGGTGGCAGGGCAGACGAAACCACCCAGCGAGGGGCCGTCCGGGCCGAGGATGACCGGCATATCGCCAGTGAAATCGATGGTGCCGAAGGCGTAGGCGTTGTCGTGGATATTGGAGGGGTGCAGGCCGGCCTCGCCGCCGTCCTCGCGAGCCCATTCGGGCCTAGGACCGATCAGGCGCACGCCGGTGCGGTTGGAATTGAAATGCACCTCCCAGTCGGTAGCGAAGATCGTGTCGACGTCGTCTTCGGTAAAGAAATCGGGCGCACCATGCGGGCCATAGAGCACCGCGATCTGCCAGTGCCGGCCGTTTTCATTCGGGGTGCCGTATTCAGGTTGCAGCGCGGCCGGCAAGGCACGGGCCTCGATGGCATCGAGCGCGGCCAGTGGCAGCACGTCGCCGCTGCGTAACGCGCGCCCGGCATGGCCGCCGAACTGGCCGAGGGTGAAGGTCGAACGCGAGCCCAGATAGGCCGGGCAGTCGATACCGCCGCGAATAAGCAGATAGCAGCGCGCGCCGCCATCGATCTTGCCGAGCTTGAGCTCGGCGCCCGCGGCCACGTCCAGCACCTGCCAGTTGTCGACGGCTTCGCCGGCAAGCGTGGCCGCGATCGGCGCACCGGCGATCACGATCTGGGTGGCCCGGTTAAAGCGCAGGGTCGGCCCGGTGAGGGTGATTTCCAGCCCGGCCGCGTCCGGCGCGTTGTCGAGCAGGCGGTTGCCGAGCTTGAACGACCAGTCGTCGAACGGCCCCGACGGCGGCACGCCCACGTCCCAGTGGCCGGTACGGCCGGGCACGTCCTGAATGGTGGTCATCGTGCCGGCATCGAGCACTTCGATGGTCGGCGGCGCCCATTCGAGATCGGCCAGCCAGCGGGTATGGATATCCGCATCGGCAAAGCGCGTATCGCGCAGTACGTGGGCCAGCCAGGTGCGGTTGGTTTCAATACCGTAGACCGCGCTGTGTTCGAGGGTGTCGGCCAGCCGGGCGCGTGCGCTGTCGCGATCGGGCGCATGCACGATCACCTTGGCGAGCATCGGGTCGAACAGCGGCGAGATTTCCAGCCCGGCCTCGATGGAATGATCGATACGCAGATCGTCGCCCACGGGGAACTCGACTTGGGTGAGCAGCCCGGCGCTGGGGCGAAAATCCTGGTGCGGATCTTCGGCATAGAGGCGTGCCTGAATGGCATGCCCGCGGGGCGCGAGATCGGCCGTGAGCGCGTCGAGATCGCCCAGCTCGGCCGCGCCCAGGAGCACCATCCAGTCGACGATATCCACGCCGTAGACTTCTTCGGTGACGCCGTGCTCGACCTGCAGGCGCGTGTTCATCTCCAGAAAGAAGAAATCCTCGCGCGTCGCGTCGTAGATGAATTCCACCGTACCGGCGCTACGGTAATTAACGGCTTTGCCCAGGCGTACGGCCGTGTCGAGCAGGGCCGTGCGTACGGTTTCGGGCAGGGCCGGGGCCGGGCATTCCTCCAGCACTTTCTGATTGCGCCGCTGGGTGGAACAGTCGCGCTCGCCTATGGCGGCCACCTTGCCGTTGCCGTCGCCGAAGATCTGGACTTCCAGATGACGAGCCTTGGCGATATAGGCTTCCACGAACACGCCGGCATCGCCGAAGTTGCGCTGGCCCAGGCCACGTACGGAGTCGAAGGCGCGTGCCAGTTCGGCTTCGGTTTCGCATACCTGCATGCCGATACCGCCGCCGCCCGCGGTGGATTTGAGCATGACGGGATAGCCGATACGCTCGGCTTCAGACTGGGCCTGTTCGACATCGTCGAGCAGGCCGGAGCCCGGCACGAGCGGCACGTTCGCGTTCTCGGCGATCTTCCGTGCTTCGTGTTTAAGACCGAACGCATGGACCTGTTTGGCGGTGGGGCCCAGAAAGACCAGCCCTGCGGCTTCGCAGGCGGCGATGAAGTCTTCGTTTTCGGAGAGAAAACCATAGCCCGGGTGAACCGCATCGGCGCCGGTCTCGGCGGCAATGGCAAGCAGCCGGTCGCGATCGAGATAGGTGTCGGTCGCGCCGCCGCTGCCCAGGGAGAACGCCTCGTCGGCTTCCTGGACGAACAGCGCATCGCGGTCGGTTTCGGCATACACGGCGACCGATGCGACGCCGAGGGCCGTGAGGCTGCGTTGGATACGACGGGCAATCGCGCCACGGTTGGCGATCAGGACTTTGGAAAACATAGGGTCATGCCTTCAACGGCGGGTCGTCCCGCGATTAATCATCAGCGGCGCGGGTCGTCCCGACACCGTCCCTACCGGGCCCGGCCGATCAATCCCAGACCAGCACTTCCAGCGGCGTCGGGTTGAAGCCGCTGCAGGGGTTGTTGAGCTGCGGGCAGTTGGAAATGAGAACGACCACATCCATTTCGGCCACCATTTCCACGTACTTGCCGGGCCCGGAAATGCCGTCGTCGAAGTACAGCTCGCCGTTGGCGGTGACCGGCACGTTCATGAAGAAATTGATGTTGTGGGCGATGTCGCGCTTGGTAATGCCGTACTCGGGATAGTTGGCGATCGCCAGCATCCAGTTGTCGCGGCAGGAATGCATATGCCGCTTTTCCAGGTCGTAGCGCACGGTGTTGGATTCGCTCGCACAGGCGCCACCGAGGGTGTCGTGACGCCCACAGGTATCGGCGCTGATGGTCAGCATCACGTTGTTGAGGTTCGAGCGCAGTTCGCTGCCGGTGGTCAGATAGACCTTGCCCTGTTCGCGCACGGTATCCACGGCGCTATAGCGCTCGGACGGATCGTTTGCATTGAAGAACAGGGTATCGGCCGCTTCGTTGCCTTCGACGTCGATGATACGAAGCGTCTGCCCGGCTTTCACCGTGCCGATGTAATGGTCGCCGGCATCGATGAGCTGGCGAAAGACGGCGTTTTCTTCGCGTTGCTGGCTTGCGATGGTCATAAGTGCTCCTTGTCGTATCGTCGGCTTCAGGCCGCGCCGAGGTAGTACAGGCGGTTGTTCTCGAAGCCGCGGGCGTTTTCGTCGCAGTGGGTCAGGCAGACATCGTCGGCGGCCACGGGGTCGGCTTCGGCCAGCGCGATATCCACGCCGCGCTTGGGATATTCGGCCGCCGGGTCGAGCGGGTGGGGGCAGGTATGCAGGGCCACCAGCGTGTCCATCTCGAAACGCAGCGTCACCGAATCGCCGGCCTTGCAGTGGCCGGGCACGAACGACAGGTTGCCGTCGTCGTCGGCCACGACCTTGGAAAACAGATTCAGGTTGGCGGCCAGATCCCGCTTGCCCAGGCCATACTTCGCCAGCTCGATCAGAAAGCTGTCGTGGCCGGTCTGGGTGCGGTCGTTGAGCGCGGACTGAAAGCTCACCGGCTGCCAGCCCTTTTCGATGAGGTGACGCTCATGCAGATTGCCGCCGACGGCGTCGTGCCAGCCCAGATCGTCCTCGACGATGGAGGCGAATATGCGGCCCATGTCGGAATACAGGCAGTTGCCGCGGGTGAGCTTGAAGGTGTGCTGACACTTCAGGCTGTCGGGCAGGTTCAAACGCTCGAGCAGGTTTTCCGGGTTGTACATGAGCATGCCGACATTGGTATCGGCCTCGCTGGCGGTGAGGGTCATGGTGGTGCCACGGCGCAGGCGCAGGGACCAGTGCTGGCCGCCGGGCAGATGGGTGGTATAGGCGGGGTTGCTCATGCGTGCATGTCCTCCTGGATTTGCTTGGCCTGGGAAGGCGTGTCCTCGCGGTTGCGTTCCACGTCCAGGTCGTAGGTGATGGTGGCGCCGTACGCCTGCGGCGCCTGTGGGTCGTCACGCCACTTGTCGAAAACCCACACGCGCGTACCCAGCGCGAAGGCTTCTTCGATGTCGTGGGTGATCATGAAGATGGTGAGTTTCTGCTCGCGCCAGAGCTTGCCGACGAGTTCGTGCATGTCCTGGCGAATGCCGGGATCGAGCGCGCCGAACGGCTCGTCGAGCAGCAGGATGCGCGGTTTCATCATCAGCGCCTGGGCAATGGCCAGACGCTGCTGCATGCCGCCGGACAGTTCGTGCGGATACTTGTCGAGCGCATGCTGCAGGCCCACCTGGGTGAGCCGTTCCATGGCGGCTTCACGGGCTTTGCGCCGGCCGGGGCCGAACAACTTGCCGAACATCCGCGAGCGCGAGAGTTCTTCGGCAATGATGGTATTGCCCAGCACGGTGAGATGCGGAAACACCGAATAGCGTTGGAACACCACGCCCCGATCCGGGCCGGGTTCGCCCGGAATGGGCTTGTCGTCGACCAGCAGCTGGCCCTTGGTGATGGACTCGGTGCCCAGCATCATCTTCAGGAAGGTGGTCTTGCCACAGCCCGAGGCGCCGACGATGGTCACGAATTCGCCCGGCTCGACGCTGAAATTCAGCCGTTCCAGCACGACGTCGTCGCCGTAGTGTTTTTCCAGCCCTTTGGCTTCTACGAGACTCATCAGGATTTGCCCTCGTCGACGTGATACCAGGGAAACGACAGGCGCGAGATCCACAGCAGGGCCTGGTCGATGATGAACGCCAGCAGGGTGATCCACGCCACATAGGGCAGGATCACGTCCATGGACAGATAGCGGCGCACCAGAAAGATGCGATAGCCCAGGCCGTCCTGGGCGGCGATCGCTTCGGCGGCGATCAAAAACAGCCAGGCGCTGCCCAGGGCCAGCCGGGTGGCGGATATCAGCCTAGGGGTGAGCTGGGGCAGCAGCACGCGCAGCATCACCTGCCAGGAGTTGGCGCCCAGCGTCTGTGCCTTGATGCGCTGCTCTTCGGGCAGGCGCAGCGCCTCGCCGGTGAGATCGCGAATCAGAAACGGGGTGATGCCGACGATGATCAGCACCACCTTGGCCAGCTCGCCGGTACCGAACACGATGAACAGAATCGGCAGTACCGCCAGCGGTGGGATCAGCGATACCACGGTGATCAACGGCGAGAACGGCGCACGAAACAACGGCAGCCCGCCGCTCAGCAGGCCGAACACCAGGGCCGCGAAGGCGCTGATACCGACGCCGATGCCCAGGCGCTGCAGGCTCGCTGCGGTATCGGCCCATAGCGGAATGCTGCCGGTGCGCACGTTGGGTTCGGTGGCCAGACCCTGCATGGTATCGGCCATCTTGGCGGGCGAGGGCAGCAGGCGATCGTTGGGATTTTCGGCCAGCCGTGCGCTGGACGCGCTCAGATAAACAAAGGCGATCAGCAAAAACGGGAGCAGCGCGAGGGCGACGCGCGCCGGGCGGGCCGGCTTGAGGTTGATCAAGCGCTTCATGGAGTCAGTCCTTGGGTGAGGCCGGAACGGCGGCGCCCGCGTTTACGGACGCCGCGTGGGCAAAGGGCTCAGCGCGACTCGGCGTAGTCTTCGGTAAAGCTCGGGTCGAAGCGCATCATGACGTTCGACTCGTTGCCGTAGGTGCCCGCGGGCGACTCGATGCCGACGAAATCCGGCCCGGGCGCGGCTGGGCCCAACAGCCCGTGGTCGAAGCTGAACTCGGCGATACGCTGCATGGTGTCCAGCAGCTCGGCGCTGTTCATGAGCTCGGCCGCCGCGTTCGGATCGGTATAGAGATGCGTGGCTTCAAGCTGCTGCTTGTAGCCGGCCACGTCGGTGCCGGCCGCTTCGGCCATGGCGGCAAGCGCGTCTTCGTCGCCGTCGGCGACATGCTGCATCACTTCATACCAGGCACCGACCATCGCCTTGCCGAAGTCCGGGTTGTCCTCGAGCGTGCGGGTATTGACCACCAGCATGTCCAGGATCTCGCGCGGGATCTCGGCCGAGGTGTAGACCAGGCTGCTGTTGGGCATGGCATCGATAGCCTGCAGCTGCGGGTTCCAGGTCACCACGGCGTCGACATCGTCGTTGGCGTAAATGCCAACCATGTCGGCATCCGTGGTGTTGACGGTATTGATGTCGCGTTCGGACAGGCCGACCGATTCCAGCGCCCGCGCCAGGAAGTAGTGCGACACGCTGAACTGCACCAGATTGACCTGGCGGCCTTCGATGTCCTTCAGCGAATCGGCGTTCTTGAGGATGATGCCGTCGTTGCCGTCGGAATAATCGTTGACGATCAGTGCAGTGGAATCCACGCCGGAAGCCGCCGGGATGGTGAGCGTATCCATGTTGGTGATCGCACAGCCATCCATATTGCCCGAGGTGTACTGGTTCACCGACTCGATATAGTCGTTGATCTGGATCAGATCGACGGAGATGTCGTACTTGTCGGCCCATTTGTCCATGATTCCGGAGCTCTCGGCATAGCTCCAGGGCATCCAGCCGGCATAGATCGACCAGCAAACGCGGAAGTTGTCTTTCGCCTGGGCCACGCCGAGCGGCATGAAGGCACAAACGGCAATGGCAAGCGATGAAACAAGACGGGACGTACGGGGCATGGCGGTCTCCAACTTCGGCGAATGACACGGGGGTACCGGACGCAGAGAAACTGCTGGGTGACCTCCCGGGCTTTTATCCCGCCGTGTAACCTGCCCCGATCGCGTGGTCGGTGTTGCAGGTCGACTGCTCTCGGACCAGTCATCGACGCGTGTTTGTTGCGTCGACCGGAACCCTAGCCGTCTATTGGAAACTGATTGTGGGGCAGCCAATGCTGCCGATACCCGATTAACTCGTTGCCAACACCAATGCAGGAACCTTGCCAGGTCGGCCGCGGCTAGCGTAATCAGGGGGTTGGAGGGGAGCGGCGCGTGTCGTAGAAATCAGCGTGGCGGATTGTCACGGTTTGCACCAGAACGGGGCGCAATAAAAGCGCGTCAGTCCCTGGAACGTTCGACGCGCAGGTGCTGTGCGCGCATATGGCGGGCCAGATCGACCAGTTCGCCGAGATGGTCGACCACGGCATCCGGCCGGTGCGGGTGGCGCACGGTGCCGGGGAAAATCTTGTCGATCCATTCCTGATCCCAGCCGGCGCCGTTATAGAACACGGCGGTCACACCGGCGCGTTTGGCGGCGATGACGTCGGTGGTGGAATCGCCCACGTACCAGACGTGCTCGCCGGCGTCTCGGCCGAGCTGGTCAAGAGCCTTGAGCAGCAGATCGGGGTGCGGCTTGCGGTGCGGCACGTCGTTGCCGCAGGTCATGGCATCGAACAGATCGGCCCAGCCGCTGCCATCCACGATCGCCAGTTCGTGGTTCATGAACTCGCGGTTACGGTTGGAGATCAGCCCCAGGGTGATATCCAGGTCGCGAAGCGCCTGCAGGTTGGCACGCGTATCGCGCTCCAGCGGCGTGACTTCGCCCACGTACTTGCGATACGACTCGTCGAAGGCACCGTGGGCGCGCTGCTTGGCGTCCGGATTGTCGCCGAACAGCACCTCGAATATGTCGGTTCGAGAGATCTTGCGTTCCGCGACGATCCGCGGATGCAGCGCGCGATTATCGCGCACGTACTTCACCAGCTTGGCGTCCTCGATGGTCTTCGATTGATCCGGGGCGAGCAGGTGTTCGAGCAGGCCCAGTTCATCCAGACGCGGCAGCACATCGTCGACCGCGTGATACATGGCGTCGTGGGTATCCACGAGCGTCGCATGCCAGTCGATCAGGATCACGCAGGGGTCGCCGGTGGGTAGCTGCAGGATGCTCATGCATGCACCGCCCAAGGGGGCGGGCCGCTCAGGCCATGCATTGGGCGGCCCTGGCGGTCAGCGCGGATACCGTGAAATGGATTCAAGCCGCGTCGGCCTGCTGTTTTTCGCGAATGAACGCTTCAACCAGGTCGAGCAGAATGCGCGCGCTTTCGGTCTGGTACGCGTCGATTTCATCCTTGTCGCGGGACTGGCCGGTGAGCTCCTGTTCCTGCGGGTCCTCGCCTTCTTCGCTCTTCTCGAACGCGGCGTAGTCTTCGAAGGGTTCTTCGCCGGTCGCTTTGCGGTGGGTATTGGCGAGCTGCAGGCTCTGCTGTTTAAGCGCTTTCTGCTCCGCGCGACGCTCTTCGAGGTTGAGCGACACGCGGGTCTTTTCGCTCTGCTGGCGGGCCAGGCGGATACGGTCGACGCGGTACTCGTAGTCCGGGTCTTTATTCACGCGCATCTTATGGCCGCGTTCCAGGGTGTCGAGCAGCTGCACGATCTCGTCCGAATACGGGTAGGTGGTCGGCTTGATGCGATCCCAGGGCAGGGCGTTGGGCAGCGCGCTTTCGCCGATCTTGCTGGGGTCGATGGCGGCCGGGAAAGTCAGATCCGGGGTCACGCCACGATCCTGGGTGGATTCACCGGTCACCCGATAGAACTTGGCCTGGGTCAGCTTGATCTGACCTTCCGAGAGCGGCATCAGCGTCTGTACCGTGCCCTTGCCGAAGGTCTGACCGCCCAGCACGATCGCGCGGCCGTAGTCCTGCAGCGCGCCGGCCACGATCTCGGAGGCCGACGCGGACAGGCGATTGACCATCACCGCCAGCGGCCCATCGTAAATCGGGCCGTCGTTGCGATCGCCCAGCACCTGTACGTTGCCGTCGGCATCGCGAATCTGCACCACGGGCACCGAATTCATGAACAGGCCGGTCAGCTTCATGGCCTCGCCGAGCGCGCCGCCGCCGTTGTTACGCAGGTCGAGCACGATGCCGGCAAGGTCTTTGTTCTTCTTGAGCTCGACCACCAGGTTCTTCACGTCCTTGGCGGTGCCGTTGTAGAAAGAGGGCAGAGTAATCAGCCCCACGTCCACGGTCTGGCCGCCGCGTTCGAGCTGGATGATCTGCTTGCGGGCGGCCTGATCCTTGAGCTCGATCTTGTCGCGTACCAGCGTCACCGTCTTGGTCTGGCTGCCGTCCTGCGACGAGATCTGCAGGCGCACGGTGCTGCCTTTTTCGCCGCGGATGAGCTGCACCGTTTCGTCCAGGCGCATGCCCACCACGTCGGTGAACTCGCCGTCTTCGCCCTGGCCCACGGCGATGATCTGGTCGGTGGGCTTGAGCTTGCCGGATTTCGCCGCCGGCCCGCCCGGGATCAGGCGTACCAGCTCGGCATAGCCGTTCTTGGAGCGCAGCTCGGCACCGATGCCCTGCAGCTGAAGATTCATGTCGATATTGAAATCTTCCGAGCGCCGCGGCGAGAAATAGTCGGTGTGCGGGTCGTAGCTGTGCGTATAAGCGTCCATATAGGCCGAGAACGCATCCATCGGCTCGGTCTGGCGCAGCTGCTTGAGTTCGTTGGAGTAACGCTGGGTCAGGCGTTTTTCCACTTCGGCTTCGTCGAGATCGTTGAGCTTGAGGTTGATCAGCTGGTTCTCGAGCTGTTGGGTCCAAAGCGCTTCGCGCGCGGCTGCGTCGGCCGGCCAGGGGGCGTTCTCGCGGTCGATATCGAAGCTCTCGTCATCGCTGATGTCGAAGCTGTCGATGCCCTGGGAAATACGCTCCAGGGCCCACTGGTCGATCTGAATACGCCGCTTTTGATATGTGTTGTAGATATCGAAGGCTGCGCGTGTCTGGCCTTGCTTGAGCTCGTCGTCGAGCGCGTGCTCGTACTTGTCGCGCAGCCGATCGATATCCGATTGCAGGAATACGCCGCGGGTGCCGTCGAGCTCGTCGAGATAGGCGTTGAAGAACTTCTCGGAAAATTCGTCGTTGAGTTCGACCTTGTTGTAATGGTTCTGCTGCAGCTGCTTGACGATTTCGCGGTCGATCTTGGCCTGGTTATCGTCGGGTACCAGAGGCGAATAGCCTTCGGCGGTGCCGCCACCGGCGTCGGGTACCGGCTCCGGATCCGCGGGCGAATCGGCCGCGCAGCCGCTCTGCGCGAACACGAACAAGGCAATTAGAATCAGGAGGGCAAGCTTGCGCATGAAGGAACTCATTGATTGGCCGAAGCCGGGACCATGATCCGCCGCCTCGGCGCCCGAGGCGACCACCGAAGCGGCCGCAGGCTTAAACAGTTATCGCCATTGTCCCTATTATGGCGTATCACGTTCACGATACACGAATTATTCTCGACGACCGGCACCAAGTACGGGACGCGCGGGCCGTCATGACGTCAGCATCGGTGCCTGCCGAACAGATGATTTACGATCGCAAATCGTTTTTGTGGCGTGGATGACCGCTTCGCCCGTGAATAACGGGGTTCGTTCACGTAAACACACGGCAATAACCGATATTTCACCGTTCGAATCATGCCCGTGGGCATGGGTGGGGCGCAATGCCCGTATGCGTTCGGATCGGCGTGGCCCACGCCGAGGGCCCGATCAACCCCAGACCAGGCGCAGTGCCGGCAACAACAGAATGAGAGCCAGCGCTCGTGCAAAGGTCTTTTGGTTGATTCGGTAGTGCAGCCGGTTGCCGACCAATAGGCCCAGTGCGATGCCCGGCACTGTGAACAGCGCCATGAGCGCCAGCTCGCCGGTGAGCAGGCCGAGATGGTAGTAAACGATGTTCTGGGTGATGGTGCCGCAGAAAAACGCGAGCGTAAGCACCGAACGCGCGATCTGCTTGGGATAGCGCAGGCTCACGTAGATCAAAAGCGGGATCGGCGAGACGCCCACCGCCCCCACGACCACGCCGGCCGCCGCGCCGCTGCCGAACAGAAAGCCGCCTTCGCGAACCGAGCGCGGCGGTGCCTGTTCGGGCGTCGGCGTGCGCCAGAGCATGAGGCCGACGTATACCAGTATTGCCATGCCCAGCCCGCGGCGCAGCAGCTCGGCCGGCAGAATCGCCAGCAGCTGGCCACCCACGACAATGCCCAGGGACAGGCCGAGCGCGGCCACCGGGCCGCGGTGCCAGTCCATTTCGTGGCGGGTCAGCCACAGGAGCATCAGGTTGGGCACGAGTACCAGCATGGCCACGGTCGCGACCACATCGCGAAATGGAAACAGCATCACCAGCAGCGAGGCGGTGAGCGTGCCCGAGCCAAAGCCGGTCATGCCCTGGGCACAGGCACCGGCGAACGCAGCGAGGTTGAATAACAGAATCTGCACGGTCTTCCCGGTCGGCTGCCGGCAACGCCGGCCGTGATCTGCGCCACCAGCGGGCGCGGCGCGTGGCAGGGTATACGTTTGCCGCGCGTGCGTCGTCCCCGACCTGTCATATTCACGTTGCCTGCCGGGCGCGCAGGGCACGCTTGGCACAAAACGCTGTTCGATGGTCAGCGTAGCCGTGCTGCGACCGTCTAGAATACGACGGTTGAATTTCCGCCGGGATCTTCGGATTGCGTTGGCACCGTCTCCAATACCTGCTGGCCTTCGAGCGCTTTGCCGATGCGCTGCGCGTGTTCGCTGCGCTGGCCGGCGTCATGCTCTATGCCGGGCTGGGCGATAACGTTCGCGAGCTGATTCCGCTCATGCTTGGCGTGATCGCGGCCGCGATCGCGGAAACCGACGACAGCTGGCGACGGCGCGCGACGGCCCTGGCGGTGACGTTGCTGTGCTTTGCGCTGGCCGCGCTGCTGGTCCAGCTGCTGTTCGAGCGTACCGTGGTGTTCGGCGTCGCCCTTGCGCTGGGCCCGTTCGTGCTTGTGATGATGGGGGCCGCCAGCCCGCGCTATGCAACCATCAGCAATGCCACGCTGCTGCTGGCGGTGTACGGCATGATCGGGCGCGATCAGCATCCCGTGACCGATGCCTTCTGGTATCAGCCGGCGCTGTTGGTGGCCGGTGCCGGCTGGTACGGGCTGCTGTCGCTGGCATGGAACGCGGTGTTCGTGCATCGGCCGGTACGCCATGCGCTGGCAAGGCTCTACGACGCGCTCGGCGATTATCTGGACTGCAAGGCACGCCTGTTCGAGCCCAGCCGCGGCGTGGATATCGTGGCCTGTCGCAATGCGCTGGCCCATGCCAACGCGGCCGTGGTGGCCGCGCTCAACGAGGCCCGGCTTGCACTCATCGACCGGCTCGACGGCCGCCGCTCGCGCTCGGCCATGAACGAAAACCTGCGCCTGTACCTGGCCGCCCAGGATATTCACGAACGCGCGGCCTCATCGCATCATCCCTATTCAAGGTTGACCCACGCCTTCTTTCACAGCGACCTGATGTTTCGCGCACAGCGGCTGGTCACGGCCGTGGCCGGGGCCTGTCGCCAGCGTGCCGCCGGGCTGCGCTATCAGAACAGCCTTGGGTTTACGGCGGTGAATACGGCGCGCCACGAATTCGATGCGGCGCTTGCCTATCAGCGCGAGCGTGAAAACGCGCCCGGGCGCGAGCTGCTGACCGTGGTTGAGGAACTGGCCGACAATCTCGATTCCCTGGCCGAGCGTGTCGCAACCGCCAAGGCCCCGGCCGAGCAGGTCGACGAAGGACGTCTGCAGAATCCGGCCCCGGCCAGTTTCGGCGAGGGACTACGCCGCGCGGCGGTTGAGCTCACGCCGGCCTCGGCGCGTTTTCGCCACGGCCTGCGACTGGGGCTGGCGATGCTGGTGGGTTATGCGGTGCTCAAGATCGTGCACCCGGAGCAGGGCTACTGGATTCTGTTGACCGTGATGCTGGTGTGCCAGCCCGACTATGGCGCGACTCGAAAGCGCGCGATCCAGCGGGTGGGCGGCACGGCGCTTGGCCTGATCGTGGGCTGGGCTCTGCTCAAGCTGTTTCCGGGAAGCGAAATCCAGCTGCTGCTTACAGTCGCAGCGGGGGTTACGTTTTTCGCCACCCGGTTTCGACGTTATGTCGTGGCTGCGGCGGCCATCAGCGTGCTCGTGCTGCTCGCGTTCAACCAGGTCGGCAACGGCTTCGACCTGATCGTGCCGCGTCTGCTGGATACCCTTATCGGCGGCGCGATCGCATTTGCCGCCATGCGGCTGGTGCTGCCGGATTGGCGTTCGCGCGAACTGCACCAGCGGCTGGCCGATGCACTGTCTGCCAACGGCCGCTATCTGCGCGCGATCTTCGTTCAGTATCGCCATGGCAAACGCGACGATCTCGACTATCGCATCGCCCGTCGGGATGCGCATAACGCGGATGCATCCGTAAGCACGCACGTGTCGTCCGCGCTCAAGGATCCGCACGGCGCGCGTGCCGACAGCAAACAGGCGTTGGCCGTGCTGGCCAGTGCGCAGACGCTGATCGCGCATCTGTCCACGCTGGGCGCACACCGCCAGGTGCTGTCAGCCCATGCCGGCAATACGCTGCTCGAACAGGTGGCCTCCTATATCGCCGATACGCTGCAAGAAGCCGGGCATGCTCTTGTGCGCGGGGAACCCATGCCCGTGGACAGCGAATACGAGCAAAGCCTGCGCGAAGCGCTCATGGCCATGCCGCTGGGCGAAAGCGAGCCCCAGCGCCTGATCCGCGGCCAGCTCGCCCAGCTGCTCGACGAACTGCCGCGGCTGCGGCGCGTGGGGCAGGCGCTGGTGCGTTATTAACCCGGCCCTGGAACAGATGATTCAATAGCTGATTTTCGGCCTGATAACGCCCGCCTGCGAAAGCAGGCGCGCCACGGCAAACGCTCGTGAGGCCAGGACGAGGACCGACTACAGGTGTCGGCGGTTATTGTTCCGCCACGTTGAAAAGGCTGCCGCAGGCAGCCGTCTTGATGCCGGATCAGGAAACCTCTGATCTATTCATCCACGGTCGCGTTTGAGTTCCAAAAGGCTGCGATACAAGGCGCATGGCGCCGCGTCATAGCCAATGTATGACCCAACCATGCAACGCCGTAGCGCGGCCTTTTGGGCCAAACCGCTTAGCGGCCGGGCTTT
>NZ_CAXGSH010000089.1:0-15587 GCF_964012375.1 uncultured Salinisphaera sp. | reverse complement strand
GTCGCCGTGGATCTTCCAGGTCACGCTATCCGGGCCGAACAGCCCCGGATCGCCGACCGGGGCATCGTAGTCGATGCCGAAATCCTCGGTGGTCGCCACCACGCCCACGATCCAGTCGCGCAGGCGTGTATGCAGCGGCGTAAGCCACTGGCTTGGCGCAGGCAGACGCGGGCTGAAACGATGGGGCACAGGCAGAGTATCTCGACGCGTTAGGCTAACGACTATACCGCCGACACCGCCGGCACAGATGCAACCGACCGAAGCCGGCAGCACCAGACGGCCGGCCGGGCCGTCGGCTCAGCCGGCGAATTCGCGCAGCGGGCGGTGGGCATCGGTCAGCCAGTCGGCCACCGATCGACCGCTGGCCTCGACCGCCGCCAACACCACCAGGCCAGCCGCGCGGGCGTCTTCGCCGGCGTCGTGGTGGTCGAACTCGATGGCCAGATACTCGCTCAGGCTGGCCAGCCCCCAGCCCCGCCGGGCGAACCGGGCAAAGGCGCGGCGCGCCACGCGGGCGGAGTCCAGCCAGTATGCGCCCAGCAGCGGCAAATCGTAGCGGGCACAGGCCCGCGCGGTGGCGGTGACATCGAAGGCCGTATGTGACACCACGATTCGCCCGGTCAGCAGGGCCGCGATCTCGGCGTGGACCTCGGGCCAGCTCGGCGCGGCGGCGACATCCGCGGCCCGGATACCGTGAATACCGATGTTGTGGGTCGAAAACCAGGTCTGGGGGTTGATCAGCCAGGACCAGTTATCGACCAGAACGCCGTCGGCAAAGGTTGCGAAGCCGATCTGGCAGATGCTGCCCGCGTCGTGGTTCGCGGTTTCCACGTCGATGGCAATGAAGTCGGGCACGCCGGCCACGACAGCCGGCGCCGAGATCGGCCGCGCCATGGCCTGTTACCAGAACATGCTGATGATCAAGTACGGCACCAGCGTGGCAAGCACGACACAGACGATATTGAGCGCGAAGCCCGCCTGCATCATCGACTGGATCTTCATGCGCCCGGTCGCGAACACGATGGCGTTGGGCGGCGTGGCCACCGGCATCATGAACGCACAGCTGGCCGCGATCGCGGCCGGCACGGTCAGCAGCAGCACGTCCACGCCCACCGAACCCGCCAGCGCGCCGAGCAGCGGCATGAACACCGCGGCGGTCGCCGTATTCGAGCTGACCTCGGTGAGCGAAATGATCACCAGCACCACCGCACCCACGAGCAGCACGCCCGGCAGCACGCCAAAGATTTCCATCTGGGTGGCAATCCACTCGGCCAGGCCGGTGTCCTTGATCGCGCCCGCGAGCGCCAGCCCGCCGCCGAACAGCAGCAGCACGCCCCAGGGCACGTTGGCTTCGTTTTCCCAGTTCATCAGCCGGCCGGTGTTGGCCTGCTTGCGATCGGGGCCGACCCGGCCGCTGCCCGCGGGAATCACGAACAGGGCCACGCCGATGAAGATGGCGATCATGGCATCGGAGAGCCAGTCGACCCCGGCGTTGTTGATCAACGGCCGGAATATCCACAGCCCCGCGGCGAGCAGAAACATGCCGCCCACGCGTTTCTCGGCGGTGGTCAGGCCACCGAGCTGGCGCATTTCGTCCTTGAGCATGTCGCGCCCGGCCTGGCTGTTATCCAGGTCGAAGCCGCCCCAGGTCAGCCAGACCCAGGCCGCGGCCATCATCGCGATGGATACCGGGATGCCCACGACCATCCACTGCGCGAAACCGATATCGATGCCCTGATCCGACGACAGATAGCCCGCCAGCAGCGCGTTCGGCGGCGTACCGATGAGCGTGGCCACGCCGCCGATCGATGCCGCATAGGCAATACCCAGCAGCAGACGGGTGGCATAGCGATCCACCGCCGGCGAGTCTTCCTCGGCCATGAGGCTCACCACCGACATGCCGATCGGCAGCATCATGATCGAGGTGGCCGTATTGGATACCCACATGCTGATGAAGCCGGTGGCGATCATGAAGCCGGCGATCTGGCGGGCCGGGCTCGAGCCCACGGCCAGCAGGGTAGCCAGAGCGATACGCCGGTGCAGATTCCAGCGCTGCATCGCCAGGCCGAGCAGAAAACCGCCCAGAAACAGGAAGATGATGTCGTCGGCATAGGAGGCAGCCAGATCCTCGATGCCGCCCACCCCGATTGCCGGGCCGATGGCAAGCGGCAGCAGCGACGTGGCCGGGATGGGGATCGCTTCGGTCGCCCACCAGGTGGCCATGAACAACGCCAGACCGGCACAGTGCCAGGCCGCAGCGTCCATGCCGGCGGGTGCTGGGAGCACGAGCACGGCCAGCATGAAAAGCGGACCGAGGAACAGCCCGATACGTCCGGCAAGGCTGGTCGAATGGGCCTCCTGCTGGTTGGAGGACACGCTGTCCTGGCTCTGGCTCATGCCTTTTCTCCCGTTGTTTTCGACGGCCCGTTCAGGCGCGGGCGGTGACACCCATCATGGCGAGTAGGGCGTCGGCGTCAGGCGCACGCTGCAGGCGTTGTGCATGGACGGCCGACAAGAAACCTTCATCCTGCATATGCGCGATGCAGTTGGCCAGCGGCCCGTAGAAGCCGTCGACGTCGAGCAGGCCGCAGGGTTTGTCGTGCCAGCCCAGCTGATGCCAGGTCAGCACCTCGAACAGCTCCTCGAGCGTGCCGAAGCCGCCCGGCATGGCGATGAAGCCGTCGGCGGCCTCGATCATCGCCAGCTTGCGCTGATGCATGGTTTCCACCACGTTGAGTTCGGTCAGCCCCGTATGCGCGAGTTCGCGATCGGTCATCGAGCGTGGAATGACGCCATATACGTCGCCCCCGGCGGCCAGCGCGGCGTCGGCGACCACCCCCATCAAGCCGACCCGCGCCCCGCCATAGACGAGCCGCACGCCGGCCCGGGCAATGGCAGCGCCCAGGGCCGCGGCGGCCTCGCGATACACCGGGCGCGCCCCGTCACGGGAGCCGCAATACACGCACAGACTACGAATGGCGAGATCAGCGGGCGCTTTGTTTTCGGTCATGGCAGACGAAGCGTTGGCGGGCGGGGCACGCATTCTAACCAGTGCCACAGAATGCGCGCAGCCGGCCTAGACCTTGCGCTGATGCTCTAGCGCCTCCTTGTCGACGTCCTTGACGAAGGTTTCGTCGATCTCGCCGGAGAAGAAGCGCTTGCCGTAGATCAGCAGGCACAGGCCGATACCCACGCCGAACGCCCAGGCCGCGCCCTGGGTGACGAGCACGCCAGCGGTTACGCCGGCAATGCCCAGATCGCGCTGGCTGCGCGCTTCCATGATGCCGATACGCACCGATACATAGCCCTGCAGCAGCAGCGTCAATGCCAGTGCCACGCCGAGGATCGGCTGGATGATGGACACGATCGGCAATAGCAGCAGGCCGGTATTCGTCCCCCAGCGAAACGACCCGGCGCCGCCGAAGATCGAATCCATGGCCTTGCGGCCTTCCTTGTAGCGCTCCACGATCACCACGTGCATCGCCGCCCACAGCGGCCCGCACATGGCCACGTCCGGGCCGATGATGCTCATGCCTGCGTTACGCGCGCCAAAGATCATGTGGGCACGGTCCGGGCTGTAGTCGATCTGCTCGTCCGGACGCGAACCGTCGGCCTCGTCGAGCAGCGCCTTGGACTGGAGCACGTCGCCGAAGAGCACGATATAGGTCGCACCGACCATGGGCAGCGCCTGGATGAAGAACCAGGCCGGCGGCAGGCCGACCCCGAACACGGTGTACTCGGTCCACAGGGTCACGAAGTCCGGCTTGGAGAAACCCCACTCCACGTCGGGCCAGGGCGCTTCGCCGAACATCGGCGCGATGATGATGGCCAGGGCGATGATGGGGAAGATGCCCAGCTTGCCGATCAGGCCGAACACGGCGTTGCGCTGCTTGAGCACGCTGAAGCCGCGCGAAAAGATCAGCAGGAACGCCAAGCCCACGGCAATGGAAATGGTGAACGGGAACGTCCAGAAGCGCCCGCCGTCGGCGAATACGCTGTTCACCGCAGCCAGGCCCGCACCCATGATGATGCCGGCCTTGAGCGCGGGCGGTACGAAGCGCACCACGTGTTTGGCCATGCCGGTCGCGCCCAGGCCGATGGACAGCGTGCCGAGCATGAACTGGAAGGCAATCAGCGCATGCACGCGGTCCACGCCCTCCGGAAAGCCTTCGCAGTAGGCGATGAGCAGCGGAATGGCCGGCGTGATCCAGCCGGGCACCACCGGGTCGCCCAGCAGATGATGGGTGAGATAGAACAGGCCGTTGAGCATGACCACGGCCAGGGCCGCCTCGAACGGCATGCCCAGTAGATCCATCATCAAGGGAATGGCGGCCAGGTCGACCGCGCACATCAGCAGTCCCTGCAGATAGTCCGGCCATTCGAAGCGGTAGTGCAGAAACGGCAGCCGAACCTTGAACGGGCCTGCGCCCCAGTACGGCGTTTCCCCGCCGTCGCGCTGCTTGTATTGAAACATTGAAATCCCCCCGGTTTGGATGCGCGTAAGATAGCACCGGGATTGTGGATATTCAGATTTTCGGAACCAGATTCCACTTGGCCCACGCCCGGCCCGAACGCATCGACCCGTTCTTAACAAGCCTTTGATGACAGGGCGCATACCATGCCCGCATCGGCCGGCGACGGGCTCGGCCGAGACTTACGCAAAAGAGAATCAAGCGATGGATGTACCTTTCTGGGTCTGGGGCGCGACGATCGCCGGTATCCTGGCGTTGTTGATCTTCGACTTCTTCGCCCATGTGCGCACCCCGCATGCCCCTTCTTTGAAAGAGGCCGGCGGCTGGTCGATCTTCTATGTGGTGCTGGCCATCATCTTCGGCATCGGCCTTTGGATGGTGTGGGGCCACGACCACGGCATCGAGTATTTCGCCGGCTATATCACCGAAAAAAGTCTCTCGGTCGACAACCTGTTCGTGTTCGTGATCATCATGGCCTCGTTCAACGTACCCGCCGAATATCAGCAGAAAGTGCTGCTGGTGGGCGTGGTGATCGCGCTGATTCTGCGTACGATCTTCATCGCCCTAGGCGCCGCCGCGATCGAGAACTTCTCCTGGGTGTTCTATATCTTCGGCCTCTTCCTGCTGTATACGGCCTGGAGCCTGGCGCGCACCAAGCACGACGAAGACGAGGAATACGAACCCAACATCATGGTGCGGTTGGCACAGAAGTACCTGCCGGCCACCGACGAGTACGACGGCACGCGCCTGACCACGATCCAGAACGGCAAGCGCCTCATTACCCCGATGCTGATCGTGATGATCGCCATCGGTGCCACCGATATCCTGTTCGCGCTGGACTCGATCCCGGCCATCTACGGGCTCACCAAGGAGCCCTATATCGTGTTCACCGCCAACGCCTTCGCCCTGCTCGGCCTGATCCAGCTCTACTTCCTGCTGGGTGGACTGCTGGACCGGCTGGTCTATCTGTCGCTGGGGCTTGCCGTCATTCTCGGCTTCATCGGCGTCAAGCTGATGATCCATGCCCTGCACACCAATGAGCTGCCCTTCATCAACGGCGGCCAGGAAGTGCATCTGGTGCCCGAAATCCCGATCTGGCTGTCGCTGTCGGTCATCATCGGCATTCTGGTGGTGACCACGGTAGCCAGCCTCATGAGCAGCAAGAACAAGTAAGCGCTCAGGTCCGCGATCGCTTCGCCGACCGGATTGCGGGCAAAAAAAAGCCGGGGCGCACAGGCCCCGGCTTGTTATCGGTCTAGCTGCCTCAAGGCACCGCGCAGGCCGCGACGCCCTGCCGGGTCGACGTGGTGAACTGACAACCATAGTCGGCGCTTGAAACGGCGCTGCGCGCGACGTCGTCTCCGGCGGGCTTCTGGTTGTTCTGTTCCCAGTTGATCATGGCGTCGAATGCCGCCTGACGTTCGGCCTGGGTGAAGTCGCAGTGCCCGGGGGCTCTTACGGCACGTTGCACGAGCATGTCGCCACTGCCGCTGGCATCGGCGCGCTGCCGATAGACCTGCTCGTGCACGAACGGCACGTACAAATCGCCCAGACCGTGAAGCGTGACCACCGGCACGTTGAACTCGCCGTTGACCCGCGGAATCCAGCGTACGCCGTCGCTGCGGGCCGGGTTGGCGCTCGGATCGGCGCTGACACGCAGGATCGATTCGTTGAAGGCGGTCTCGTCCATCGTGCTGGCATCGGGATCGTTATCGATGTTGTAGGTCACATCCTGATTGCCGCTGAGGTTGCGGGCGAGAATGCCGTTGACCGTGCCATCGCGACCGCCGGTGCCCATTACGACGTTGTAATAGCCGCCACGAAAGCCCTGCTCGAAGACCGGCCGGTCGCCGCCGCTGAGCGTACGCACGATGTTTTCCAGGCGCTCGCCGGCCGCGGTCGGCACGCCCTGCTGCGTAAAGCTGGGGGGCGTGGTCCAGAGCACGGCATCGATTTCAGACTGGTCGAAATCGGTCGCCGGATAGCTCGTCGGGCCCAGGTCGGCCACGTGCTGGGCCGCGAAGGTGACATTGAGCAGATAGTCGAACTCGTAGGTACCCCCCACCACGCCGCAGCGCGGCACCGCCCCTGCGTACGCCACCTTATTGGCGGCCTCGCGCTGGGTCTCGGCCTCGACGGCCGCTGCCGCCACGTGTCCGCCCATGGAGTCGCCGACGATATAGATCTTGCTCGGCGCCATGACGGTACGGCCGTTCTGTTCGGCAATAGCGACAAACGCATTGGCCAGGGCGTTGGTGTCTTCCACGCCGGCGCGAACGTCGTAATAGTTCTTGCTGTAGCTCGACGCCGCCCAGGCATAGCCCTGGCTGATGTAGTAGTTGCGAAGATTCGGGTTGCTCACCGTCAGTTCGCTGCCTTCGCCGCGATAGCCGTGCGCGTACATCACGAGCATGCCGTTCCAGCTGCCCTCGGCCGGCACTTCGATGCGATAGCCCGCACCGCTGTCCATGACGCCGCTCCAGCGATCCGTGGTGACCCCGGTGATCGCCTCGAATGCCAGCGTCTCGCGATTGACGGCGAACTCACGGCTGTCCTGCTGACGCGTCAGCGTGTCGTTACCGGAGTCTACGGTGTCGATGCTGTCATCGCTATCGGAACAGCCCACCACCAATGCGCTCGCGCTCGCGCACGCGAGCGCCAGGACCTGCAAGGTCCAGCGTCGATCTTTCATGTCTCCTCCTGGGCGCCGTCGAGGGGGCCCGGTCCGGTCAAACGGACACGGGGTCGAACGGGCCGTGTTTATTTTTAGGTTTATTCTGGTTCTATTACGTCCGGCGCGACAAAATCGAAACGTCATTTCACCGGCGTACGCCAGTAATTCACCGTACCGTGGCGTGCGTCAAGTGCCTCGACCGTACGTGCATAAAACCGGGCCACAGCGGACGTGCGTCGCTGCAGCGAAAGAGATGAAAATACGCTGATCAGTCAGTCGCTTGCACAGCCCTTGCCAGCCGGGCCAGGCAACACGGAACGCGCGCACATAACCCTAACGTCGAATACGCGGCCCAGCTTGGGGCAGCGCCATCCTGCGCAAGGAGAACGCAGGCAGCGCTTGGCGCTACCCAGCCAGCGTCCCCACCCGGCATTGGGGTGCCTTTTTGCCGGGTGAGTTACCTCGCCCTAGGCGCCGTCGCGAAAGAAGGCGCTGGTGCCGCGGGCCTCGGCCGCCTTTTCCAGTTTTTCCAGAGCGATGACGTAGGCGGCGGTGCGGTAGTCGATATCCAGCTCCTCGGCGCGGTCGGCCACGCGCTGGGTAGCATCGACCATGCGCGTTTTCAGGCGCTCGGCCACGGTATCGGCATCCCAGTACCAGGCCTGGCGGTTCTGGACCCATTCGAAGTAGCTCACCGTCACGCCGCCGGCGTTGGCGAGGATATCGGGCAGCACCTGCACGCCGTTTTCGACGAGCGTGGCATCGGCCTCGCTGGCAACCGGGCCGTTGGCGATCTCGACGATTACACCGGCATGCACGTTGGCGGCATTGTCCTCGGTGATCACGTTTTCCAGCGCGGCGGGCGCGAGCACGTCGACCTTTAGAGCGATCAGATCGTCGTTGGATATCTGCTCGGCGTCGGCATCGGTGACCGATCCCTTGGACTGTTTGGCCTTGGCCACGGCATCGATATCCAGACCGTTCTCGTCGTAGATCGCGCCGCCGGAATCGCTGACCGCGACCACCGTGTAGCCGGCGTCGACACACAACCGTGCGAACTGCTGGCCGGCGTTGCCAAAGCCCTGCACAGCCACGGTGGTGCCGTCGGCTTCGCGCTCCCAGCGCTCCATCATCGTTTGAAGCGTATGGAAGGCGCCGTCGCCGGTAGCCGTGGTGCGGCCTTCGGAGCCGCCCATTTCCACCGGCTTGCCGGTGATCACGGCACGTTCCTCGGCCCGGTTGATGATGCGGTACTGGTCCATCATCCAGCCCATCACACGCGGTTTGGTATTCACGTCCGGCGCGGGGATATCGGAATCCGGGCCGATGAAGTCGGCGATCTTGTCGATATAGGCCCGCGAAAGCCGTTCCATCTCCGCCGGCGATAGCTCTTTGGGATCGATCGAAATGCCGCCCTTGCCGCCGCCGAAGGGTAGGCCGAGCACGGCGCATTTCATGGTCATCCAGAACGCCAGGGTCGAGACTTCGTCGACGTTCACGTCCGGATGAAAACGAATCCCGCCCTTGGCCGGGCCCAGCGTGGTGTCATAGCGCACGCGGTAGCCGGGGTAGAGCTTCATTTCGCCGTTGTCGTGGCGCAGCGGTACCGACACCTTGAGCGCAGTGTCCGGCTGGGCCAGCTGCTGGGCGATATCGTCGGAGATATCGATATGCTCGAGCGCGGCTTCGATACGCGCGCTCGCACCGTCGAAAAGACTGGGCATAAGACAATACGTTTGCGGACAATAGAACGTAGCTGCGTCCGACCAACCGCCAATACAAGAGCCGCCGGGCGGTTCAGGCAGCGGCCGTCTGGGCGCGCCATGCCTGCGGGATGGCCTCGCGCAGGTAGTCCAGCAGACAGACCGTGCGCCGCGGCAGCCGGCCGTAGGGATAGGCCAGCGTCACTGGAAGCGGCGTGACCGACCAGTCGGCCAGACAACGACTGAGCGTGCCCGGGTGCGCCTGGGAACGCTTGGCGGCGGCCCAGTCCGGCATGATCCCCAGCCCCTGACCACGGGCAATCGCATCGGCCTGCAATACCAGCTGATCGGTTCTCACCCGTGCACGAACCGGCGCCAGCCGATAGACCATGCCCTGGCGGTCGTTGTGCAGCTCCAGCGGCGTACCCCGATCGCCGAGCATATCCACCCAGCGGTGATCGGCCAGCTCGCGCGGATGCGACGGCGTGCCGTGCGCAGCCAGGTAGTCCGGATGCGCATAGATGCCGCGGCTGAGCTGGCCCACGACTTCGCAGCGCAGGCCGCAGTCGGCGAGTTCACCCGGCCACAGACACAACGACACGCCCGAGCCGTTGCCGGGTGGCTGGGTCAGCGTGAGCAGGTTGAGCTCGATCTCGGCAAAGCGCTGGAGAAACGCCTCCACGTTGTGCATGAACCAGCCGCGCATGAACAGCGGATGCGCGTGTACGGTCAGCTTGCCGGCCACCCGTTCGCTGAGCTGCTCCAGCGCATAGCGGCTTTCCCGATCGATATCGAGCATGTCCCGACAGTAGCCGGCAAAGACCCAGCCCGCATCGGTGGGCTCGAGCCCGTTCGCACGCCGGCGCAGCAGCGGCTGGCCCACCCGGGCCTCCAGCCGTGCCAGACGCCGGCTCAGGGTGGACTTGGACAACGACATACGGCGTGCCGTGGCGGTGAGGCTGGCGCTGTCGACCACGGCAACGAAGGCCGCCAGCTCGTTGAGTTGATGCATCTCCGTGCCTTGCTTGTGGCCGAACCCTGCGGGCTCGGAGGTCGTGTTGCTGTAAACGCAATCAGGCGTTCGATCCATTGCAATCCGCTTTATAGCACAATCTTAATAAGAATGATTCGTATTTAATGAATTCCTTGGGGGATCAATGACCGGTATTCAGCGTGCCCGGGTAGGGCTGTGCGTCGCGATTGTTGTGGGAAGCAGTACGGGCGCGAACGCCCAGGAGGCGATGTCGCTCGGCGAGGTCGTGGTGACCGCCTCCGGCCATGAACAGCAGATTGAAGACGCGCCGGCCTCGATCAGCGTGATCGATCAGGAAAAGATCGAAAAACGCTACTACCGCAACGTCACCGATGCGCTGCAGGACGTACCCGGCGTGATCGTCACCGGCGGCGGCGCGGGCGATAACGGCCGCGATATCAGCATCCGCGGCATGCCCAGCGCCTATACGCTGATCCTCGTCGACGGCAAGCGCCAGAACACCCGCGAAACCCGCCCGAACGGCAGCGCCGGCTTCGAGCAGGATTTTCTGCCGCCGCTGCAGGCCATCGACCGGATCGAGGTCATCCGCGGGCCGATGTCCACGCTCTACGGCTCCGACGCCATCGGCGGCGTGATCAATATCATCACCCGCAAGGTGCCCGAGGACTGGGGCGGCGCCGTACAGGCCGACGCCATTATCCAGGAAGACGGCGACTCCGGTAACCGTCAGAGCGCGAATTTCTATGTCGGCGGCCCGCTCAAGCAGGACCTGCTGGGCCTGCAGCTCTACGGCAAGGTCAGCCGTCGCGCCGAAGACGAAATCATCGACGGCTATGAAGGCAAGGACCTGCGCAACCTCACCGCACGCCTGGCGTTCACGCCCACCGACAACCAGGACTTCACCCTAGAAGCCGGCGCCGAGGAACAGACACGCGAACAGAACGTCGGCCGCTCCGGCCGGGTGACGGGCTGTCGCGGTGGTTGTACCGATTCCTTCAACCGCTATTCGCGCGAACATTACGCCCTGACCCACCAGGGCCGCTGGGACTTCGGCACCACCGATTCCTATATCCAGCGCGAGCGGGCAGAAAACTCGAGCCGCGAAATCGAAATCACCAACACGGTGGCCAAGACCAGCGTGGTCGTGCCCCTGGGCATGCACGTCGTGACCCTCGGCGCCAGCGCGGAACGCCAGGAACTGGCCGACGACACCACCAACCAGATCTCCGATCTCACCGATGTCGAAAAAGACATCTGGGCGGTGTTCGCCGAGGACGAGTGGATGCTCACCGACACCTTCGCGCTCACCGGCGGGCTGCGCCTGGACCACGACGAGAACTTCGATTCGCACCTCAGCCCGCGTCTGTACGGCGTATGGAACCCTACCCGCAACTGGACCCTCAAGGGCGGCGTGTCGACCGGCTTCCGGGCCCCGGATCTGCGCGAGATCACGCCCGACTTTGGCCAGGTCAGCCGCGGCGGCAATATCTACGGCAACCCCGACCTGGAACCGGAAACCTCGGTCAACAAGGAGATCGCCCTGCTCTATGCCAGCGACTGGGGCGCCAACGCCAGCCTGACGCTGTTCCACAACGACTTCGACGACAAGATCACCCGCGTGGCCTGCCCGATCGATATCTGTAGCGACGGCGCCAACCAGTTCGGCTCCGACCCCACCTATCGCATCAACGTCGACGAAGCGATCACCCAGGGCGTGGAAGTTGCCCTGTCGGCCCCGGTGAGCACCACCGTGGACGTATCCGTGAGCTATACCTATACCGATTCCGAACAAAAATCCGGCGAATACGAAGGCGAACCGCTCACCCAGCTGCCCAAGCATCTGTTCAGCGCCTCGGCCAACTGGCAGGCCACGCAGAACATCGCCTCCTGGGCGCGCCTGACCTATCGCGGCGAAGAGAGCCAGCCCACCACCGGGCCTTCGCAGAGCGCTCTGATCGCACCGTCCTACACGTTCGTGGACGCCGGCATGGGCTATGCCCTGACCGATGCCACCACGCTCAACCTCGGCGTCTACAACCTGTTCGACGAGGACGTTAACTACGAAGAATACGGCTTCGTCGAGGACGGGCGCCGCTACTGGCTGGGCATGAACGTCGAGTTCTGAACGCCGACCCACGCCCTCCGGCAAACCTTTCGCACGCGCCGCCGCTGGCTCCAGGCGGCGGCGCGCATTATCCTGCACGGTCGCGATCCCGACCGTGCGCCATCACGGAGCTTCACCCATGTCGTTTTTCAATGGCCGGCGCAGCGCGCTCGGCGTCATCGCAATGCTCGTTCTGGCCGTTTTTGCCTGCCCGGCACAGGCCGCGCGCGCGCTCGATACCGCCTATGGCAAGGTCGAGATCGACGGCAGCCCCGAGCGTGTCGTGACCCTGTATGAAGGCGCGCTCGATGCCGCTGTGGCCCTGGGTACGAAACCGGTCGCGGCCGTGGCTACGCGTGGCGGCAACAGCGTGGCCAACTACACGCAGGCGCGCGTGCCGGGTATCGCGATCGTCGGCACCGCGCGCGAGAGCAATATCGAAGCCGTGGTCGCCCAGCGTCCGGACGTGATCCTGGCGTCTTCAAACCTGTCCGAACCGCAGTACCGGCTGCTGTCGAAGATCGCGCCGACCGTGGTGCCAAAGAACGCCGCCTTCGGCCCCGATGCATGGCAGAACGAAACCCGGCTGTTCGCACGCGCGCTCGACCGCGAAGACAAGGCCGCACAACTCATCGCGGCCTTCGACAAACGCGCCGAGCAGATCAGCGCGCAGGTACCGGCCGATACCGAGGCCACGCTGGCGCGCTGGATGCCGCAGGGCCCGCTGGTCATGTCGTCGAAAATATTCGGCGGCCGGGTGCTGGCCGCGGCCGGTTTCGAGACGGCCGACCATGACGACATCGCCGATGATCGCCCGCATAGCGATCCGCTCAGCCTGGAAAACCTGGACCGTATCGACAGCGACTGGCTGTTTCTGGCCACCCTCAACGACGACGGTGAATCCGCGCTGGCCAAGGCCCGCACCTCGCCGGCCTTCGAACGCCTGAGCGTAGTGCAGCGCGATCATGTCGTACCCGTCGACGGCCAGCTCTGGACCAGCGCTTCCGGCCCGCTGGCCGCTGACGCGATTCTCGACGACATCGCCCGCGCGCTGGGTATCGCCGCCCGGCCTTGAGCGAGCGGCCCCGCACTGCTGGCGCCATGCCGCAGCGCCGCGTCGGCCTGTGGCTCGCAGTGCTGACCGGCGTTGCGCTGATCGTATGCGCCGCCAGCCTGCTGTTCGGCGCCGGTGCCGTGGGCCCGGTCGCGTCCCTGGATACGCTCATGCGCACGCTCAGCGGACGCGTCGCCGACGACAACGCCTGGTTCGCAATCGAATCGCTGCGCGCACCGCGTACCGTGATCGGGGTTCTGGTAGGCGCCGCACTGGCGGTGGCCGGGGCGTTGCTGCAGGCGGTCACCCGCAACCCGCTGGCCGAGCCCGGCCTGCTGGGGGTCAGCGGCGGCGCCACCTTCGCGGTGGCCATCGCCATCGCGCTTGGCGCGGATGCAGCCACCCTGCGCGTACCGGTGGCCCAGCTCGGTGCGCTGGCCGGCTGTCTGGCCGTACTCGCGGCCTCGCGCGTGCGCGGCGCCGGCGACGATCCGGTGCGCCTGGTGCTCGCGGGGGCGGTGCTTTCCGGCCTGCTCTATGCGCTGACCTCGCTGGTGCTGTTGTTCGACGAACGTACCGCCGACGAAATCCGGTTCTGGGTCGTGGGTAGCTTTGCCGGCCGTCGCCCGGCCGACGTGATCGCGCTGCTGCCGGGCCTCGCCGTGGCCGCGCTGATGGTCATCGGTATCGCCCGGCCGCTGGCCGCGCTGGCGCTGGGCGAACACGTGGCCAGCGGGCTGGGGCACAGGCCCCGACTGGTTCGCCTGCTGGTGGTCGTGGCCGTAGCGCTGCTGGTGGGGTCGGCCACCGCCATCGCCGGGCCGATCGCCTTCATCGGCCTGGTCGCACCCTTCGTGGCACGGGCGCTGGTCGGCCCGGATGTACGCGCCACGCTCTGGCTGTGTCTGCCCATCGGCGCCGCGCTCACGCTCGGCGCGGACGTGGTATCGCGGCTGGTCGTACGCCCCTCCGAACTGCCGCTGGGCGTGCTCACGGCCCTGATCGGCGCGCCGGTGCTGGTGGCCGTCGTGCGCTCGCGGCGTCTGCCCACGTTATGAATACGGCCAGCCAGCAGGCAAAGAATACGATCGCGCCCGCCGGCAGCTGGCGCCTGCCGCTCGGCCCGGCTCGCAGCGGGCGCTCGGTGCTGCTCGACAAGCGGGCCTGCGGGGCCAATCTGCTGCTGGCCGCGGCGCTGTTTACCGCCTGCGTGGCGTCGCTGTGCCTGGGCGAGGTATCGATCGCCCCCGGCGCCGCGATCGCCGGGCTGTTCGGCTACGGCGACGGCATGGACGTATTCGTTCTCCAGCAACTGCGCGCCACACGGCTGCTCGCCGGCGTGCTCTCCGGGGCGGCCTTCGCGCTGGCGGGCTGTCTGATGCAGACCCTTGCCCGCAACCGGCTGGCCACCCCCGGCATCATCGGCCTGGACAACGGTGCGACCGCCTTTGCCGTGGCCTCGGTGCTGGGCGTGGGCCTGGGCATCGCGCCGCCGGCCGTGGCGCTGGTCGGGGCCAGCGTGGCCACCGCCATCGCCTTCGGTCTGGCCGGCGGCATCGGCACGCAGGGCTATCGTTTCCTCGTAGCGGGCATTGGCGTGGGCGCGGCCTTCGATGCGATCACGCGGCTCATGCTCGCCCGCAGCGCGATCGATGCCGCCAATGCGGCCTATCCCTGGACGGTGGGCAGCCTCAACGGCGTGGGCGCGCTCGCCTTGAACATGCTCGCCGTCGGCCTGGTGATTGGCCTGATCGGCGCAGCGGCGCTGGCCCGGGCGCTGGGGGTGGTGCGTTTTTCCGAAGGCGTGGCCCAGGGCCTGGGGATTCGCGTGCGCTACATCCGCCTGGGCGCGCTGGCGCTGTCGGTGTGCCTGACCGCGCTGGCGGTGGCGGTCGCCGGCCCGGTGGGACTGATCGCGCTGATCGGCCCGGAAGTGGCCCGCCATCTGTCCTCGCGACGCGGCGTGCCGCTGATGGGCGCCACGCTGGCCGGCGCCCTGCTCATGGTGGCGGCCGATCTGGCCGGGCGGGTGCTGTTCTCGCCGATCGAGATTCCGGTCGGGCTGATCAGCACCGTGGTCGGCGCGCCGGTGCTGCTCTGGATACTGCTACGCCCAGGCCACAGAATAGGCGTATGACCGTGCCTTTCGACGCGCCGCCCCTGTCGCTGACCAGCCCGCTGCAGGCCGAAAAGCTGTGCGTGAGCTATGGCCGGCGGCCGGTACTCAGCGAGCTGGATATCGCCTTTCCGCGCGAACGGGTCACCGCGATTGTGGGGCCCAACGGCTGCGGCAAATCCACGCTGCTGTCCGCGCTGGCACGCCTGCATACGCCACAGGCCGGGCGCATCACCCTCGAAGGCCGCGATATTCGCAGCTACGGCGCACGCGAACTGGCCCGGGCGCTGGCTTTACTGCCACAGAACGTGACGGCGCCCGAGGGCCTGACCGCGGCCGAGCTGATCCGCTTCGGGCGTCAGCCGCACCAGAGCTGGTTGCGGCAATGGTCCGCCGAGGACGGCGCAGTCGTCGATGCCGCCCTGGCCGCCGCCGATCTGCAATCGCTGGCACACCGCCCGCTGGAAGCC
>NZ_CAXGSH010000088.1:0-15866 GCF_964012375.1 uncultured Salinisphaera sp. | reverse complement strand
CTGTGATACGCGATCGCTCATGTGTGCGTATCGCGCCCCCGCGTGCTCGACCCCCCTCGTAAAATACCGCAAAGCACGCGCTTCGGCACATGCAGCGTTAGTGCCTATTGCCGGCGTGCAGACTGCGCCGCGACGATACCGCTATTAACAGGTAGAAAACGGCGGCGGGCTGGCGACCGGGCAACGCTGCCCGTTGCCCGTCTGGAGCCCGCCGCGCCGCGCGCGTCGCCCACTGCGTGCGAAGCGCGTCAGGCCGCTGCCTGCAGCGCCTTTTGCAAGGCGACGAGCGTGTCTGCCGCGCCGGTCTGCAGACAGACATCGCAGTAGTCCGATATATCCGTGCGCTGCGGATTGATTTCCAGCGTGGCGCTGCGCTGCATGGCGGCCTGTTGCACGGGCGCCGCAATGTAGGGAAACACGGCGCTCGTTCCCACCACCATGACCAGATCGAAGCCCTCCCCCAGCGCCTGCTCGTACTGACTCACCGCGCGTTGGGGCAGCATCTCGCCAAACAGCACAACGTCGGGGCGGACCACCCCGCCGCAGTCGGGACAGGCCGGCGGCAGCGTATCCAGCCCGGCATAGTCCTCGACCGTCGCCTGCCAATGGCACCGGGTGCATTTGAGCTGGTGGATGGTGCCGTGCATTTCGATGACGTCGCGGCTGCCCGCACTTTTGTGGAAGCCGTCCACGTTCTGCGTGAGCACGCAAAAGCGCTCGAACTTCGGCGCCATGGCCGCCAGGGCCCGATGGCCGTCGTTGGGCACCGCACGCCGGCAGGCGCGCTCGATCTCGGCAATGTATTTCCACGAGACAGACGGGTCGCGATCGAACATATCGCCCGAAAGCGCTTCTTCGATCGATATGCCGTCGGCAGTGAGGTCACGATCGTACAAACCACCCACCCCGCGATAGGTCGGCAGGCCGGAGTCGGCCGACATGCCTGCCCCGGTTATCACCAGCACCCGTTGGGCCGCGGCTAGCATGCGGGCCGCCTGTTGCATGTCGTTCGAATCCGCTTCGCTTTGCACGTCGGCTGGGCTCCGGGGTCAGAAAAATTTGTCGTGCCGCGAACACGGCAAGGAATGGCCATTTTGCCCAAACCGCTCGGTCAGGCCAATTTTACCTGGCGTGGCTCAATGCCCACTGCTCGCGGCATGAGCTCCCGCCGCGCGTCTCGCCCCTGTAGGTTGGATTAGCGCAGCGTAATCCAACAAAGAACCGTGTAAATCCGCCGATACCCACCCTCGGACGCCAAGGCATTTCATCCAGGGGTCTGTGCCCTTCGTAGATCGATCGAGCTACCGTGGTTATCGCCGCTCATTTCCTAACACGCTGCTGCCATGCCCAAAATTCGCAACCTCGTCCTCGTGTTGGGCGACCAGCTCGACCTCGATCTTTCCGCACTCGACGGCTTCGACCCCGAGCGCGATGCGATCTGGATGGCAGAAAACGACACCGAAGCCACCCATGTTTGGTGTCACAAGAAACGCCTCGTGCTCTTTTTTGCCGCGATGCGTCATTATCGGGACGCGCTCCGCGAACGCGGCTTCACCGTGTACTACCACGAACTGCAGACCGACCGCCGTCGCGACAGCGGCCCCGATTTCGCCGCGATTCTGGGAGCGAGCATTCATGAAAGCCGCCCGCAGCGACTGGTCATGACCGAATGCGGCGATTATCGCGTGCAAGAGATGCTTGCCCAGTGCGCGAGCGACCAGGACCTGAACCTGCAGGTACGCCCTGACCGCCACTTCTATTGTTCGCTCGACGCATTCGAAGAATGGGCCGGCTCGCGATCCACCATGGTGCTGGAAGACTTCTATCGCGAGATGCGGCGCTCGGAAGACGTGCTCATGGACGGCGACAAACCCGCCGGGCAGGCATGGAACTTCGACAAGAGCAATCGCGAGTCCTTTGGCCGCAACGGCCCCGGCGAGCTTCCGCACGTACGCGGCTTTCGCCCGGACGATACAACCCAGGCCGTGATCGATATGGTCGAACAGCGATACGGCGATCACCCCGGGCATACCGAAGGCTTCGACCTGCCGGTGACCCACGCCGAGGCGCGTACGGCCCTGCGCGATTTCATCGACAACCGTTTGTCTCAGTTCGGCCCCTATCAGGACGCGCTCTGGACCGACCTGCGCTTTGGCTATCATTCGCGTCTCTCGGCCGCGCTCAACCTGCACCTCATCGGCCCACGCGAATGCGTGGATGCCGCAGTCGAGACCTACCGCAACGGCAACGCGCCCATCGAAAGCGTGGAGGGGTTCGTGCGCCAGATTCTCGGCTGGCGCGAATTCGTGCGCGGCGTGTACTGGCTGAAAATGCCGGGCTACATCCAACGCAACGCGCTGCGTGCGCAACTGCCCGTACCGCAGAGCTACTGGGACGGCGATACCGATATGGCCTGCGTGGGCGACGCCATGGCCAACGTGCTCGACAACGGTTATGCCCACCATATTCAGCGGCTGATGGTGCTCGGCCTGTTCGCGCTCAACGCCGGCGTGCACCCGCGCGCCTTCCACGACTGGCATATGGCCATGTATCTCGACGCGATCGACTGGGTGAGCCTGCCCAACGCCCTGGGCATGAGCCAGTTCGGTGACGGCGGCGTGCTCGGCACCAAGCCGTATTGCGCCTCCGGCAACTACATCAACAAGATGAGCAACTACTGCAAGAATTGTCGCTTCGACTACCGCAAGGCCACCGGTGACGATGCCTGCCCGGTGACCACGCTGTACTGGGATTTTCTAGACCGCAACGTCGAACACTTCGAGAACAACCAGCGCATGGTCTTCCAGGTGAAGAATCTGGAGAAAAAGCGCAACGACCCCGACCTGATGGACGCGATTCGCGAACAGGCCAAGCGCTTGAAAGATCGCATCCACGCGGGTGAACGCATCTAGTCGCACCAAAGCCCGGTCGGCGTCGGCCTCCGGCGTAAGCCGACCTTGCGGGCCACGGACGTAGGTTGGATTAGCGAAGCGTAATCCAACATCGAACGAAGCCTGAGCTGCCCGCCCCGCACTTCTGGCTGGAAACGACTTTGACGCCCGATTCCTGTCCGCTCACGGCCTGAGGCTTACGCCGACCTCGGGTTTTTACCGCCATGATCTAGACACTTCAGAAAGCCGAGGCATCGGGTGCGGCCACGCTTCCGTATGATCGGCCTTTCGTACGCGCGGCCAGGCGCCGCACTTTTCAGCTAGAGCAAGACCTATGAAAGAACGCGTCATCGTTTGGTTTCGGCGGGATCTACGCCTCGCGGACAACCCGGCCCTGCGCGCCGCTCTGGACGACGATTTCGATGCCATCGTGCCCCTGTTCATCCATGCCCCGCATGAACTGGGCGCATGGGCGCCCGGCGCGGCACAGCGCGTATGGCTGCACGAGTCGCTTGCCGCGTTCTCCGAGGCGCTGGAGGCGCTGGGTTCGCGGCTGATTATCCGCCAGGGCGACACCGCCGACGTACTCGATACGCTGATCGAGGAAAGCGGCGCCACCGCGGTGTACTGGAACCGGCTGTACGACCCGCTCACCATCGAACGCGACAAGAAGGTCAAGCAGCACCTCGAAGACAACGACATCCAGACCGCGAGCTTCAAGGCGCACCTGCTGCACGAGCCGTGGACCGTCGAAACCAAGCAAGGCGGTCCCTACAAGGTGTTCACGCCGTTCTGGAAAGCGGTGAAGAACCGTGCTGTGGATACACCGCTGGCCGCGCCCACATCGCTGCCGGATGTGTGGTCGCGTATCGGCTCGGAGTCGCTGGCGTCACTCGAGCTGCGGCCGAAAATCGAATGGGACCACGGCATCCGCGAGACCTGGTCGCCCGGCGAGGACGGCGCCCACGAAAGGCTTGAGACCTTTCTCGAAGACGTGCTGGAACAATACGACGACAGCCGCGACGAGCCGGCACGCTACGGCACGTCCTATCTGTCGCCGCACTTGCACTGGGGCGAAATCGGGCCCCGTCAGATCGTGCATCGGGTCGAGGAATGGCTGGACGACCATCGCGAAACCAAGACCCTGCGCACCCACGCCGACAGTTTTCTGAGCGAGATCGGCTGGCGCGAGTTTTCCCACCACGTGCTGTACCACTTTCCGAACACGCCCGAGGAGCCGCTCGATGCGCGCTTCAAGGACTTTCCGTGGTCCGGTGACGACGAAGGCCTGCGCCGCTGGCAGCAGGGCCGTACCGGTATTCCCATGGTGGATGCCGGCATGCGCGAGCTTTGGGAAACCGGCTATATGCACAATCGCCTGCGCATGACGGTGGCGTCATTTTTGACCAAGAACCTGCGCGTCGCCTGGCAGCACGGCGAACGCTGGTTCTGGGATACGCTCGTGGATGCCGATTTGGCCAACAACACGCTGGGCTGGCAATGGGCCGCCGGCTGCGGCGCCGATGCCGCGCCGTTCTTTCGCATCTTCAACCCGGCGCGTCAGGGTGAGCGTTTCGATAAACAAGGCGAGTACGTCCGCCGCTGGGTACCGGAACTGGCCGATCTGGAAAATCGCCATATTCACGAACCGTGGAAGGCGCCCGCGAAAGCACTGGAAGCTGCGAACATCACCCTGGGCGAGGATTATCCTGAGCCGATTGTGGATCTGAAGGAGTCACGGCGCGAAGCGCTGGCCGCCTTCGACGAGATCAAGAACGACGATTGAATCAGGTCACATGACGGGTTCGTCACCCAAAATCCGGACAAAAAAAAGGCTCCCTAAGGAGCCTTTAGTCGTCATTCCCGCACATTGTGATTTTTGGTTATCCGTTAACCGGATATCGACGGGAAAGCTTTTGTAGTTGTCGTCGGGTCGGGTGACCGTGGTTCTGCCTCCGAAAGCGCCTGCCGCCTGTTATATGTGTATGGACTCGCGGGTCCAGACGTGCAATTCGTTTCCTTGACCACTTTTGTACACCGATATGATTAGCGCGTCAACTAATGACACGCTCGTCATGTTGGTGAGCCAGTACGGGCTAGATCTTGAGCAGCGTTTCCCGGTAGTAGGCCAATTCCGCCAGCGAGTCGCGAATATCGTCCATGGCGAGATGGGATGCCTGCTTCTTGAACCCTTTCGCCAGTTCCGGCGCCCAGCGTTTCGCCAGTTCCTTGAGCGTGCTCACGTCGATATGCCGATAGTGAAAAAACGCTTCGAGCTCGGGCATGTAGCGAGCCAAAAACCGACGGTCCTGGCAAATGCTGTTGCCGCACATAGGCGATGCGCCCTGCGGTACATACTCGGCCAGAAATGCGAGTGTTTCGCGCTGCGCCTGGGCTTCGTCCACGTCGCTGGCCCGCACGCGCGCGACCAGACCGGACTGGTTATGCTGGCGCGTATTCCATGCGTCCATGCCGTTCAACAGCGCATCGTCCTGATGCACCGCGCGCACCGGTCCTTCCGCGAGTACGTTCAGATCCTTGTCTGTCACAAGGGTGGCGATCTCGATAATGCGGTCGGTCTCGGGATCGAGGCCGGTCATCTCCAGATCGATCCAGATAAGGTTGTCTTCGGCTTGGTTCATGGCGCGTGTTTAAGAAACAAAGCGCCATTGTGCGATGCACTGCGGGCCAGCGCAAAAGCGTGTTTCGGCGTTCATAGGCCAGTCGTTGGCTATCGGCTGACTGTTAACCTCAACCAACCAATTCTTCACGCACGAGCACACCATGTCCGATCTCAGCCAACAACATTGCCAGGCCTGTGACAGCAGCACGCCCGCGCTATCGGCCGAACAAGCCGAGTCGGCGCTATCGCAGCTGGCTGCGCGATGGACACGGGTGAACGACGCGCGCCTCGCAGCCGAGTTCAAATTCAAGAACTACGGCAAGACGCAGGCGTTTGTTAACGCGGTGGCCTATATCGCGCACCGGGAAATGCACCACCCCGAGATCACCTTCGGCTACAACCAGTGCCGCGTGGAACTCACTACGCATGCCATCGGCGGCTTGTCCGAAAACGACTTCATATTCGCCGCGAAGGTGGACCGGCTGGTTGATGACTGATTCGGCGCGTGCGCGACCTACCGACGCGTTGTGCATCGGATGTTTTGACCGACGGCCATCGATTTACCGCGCACCGCACTCTGAACGGACCGGAGGCATGGGTAACGTTTTGGCGCGTTGCGTAAGCCGATCCGTGTCGGGTGACGATGGAGGAAATACAGGGAATGGCCGACACGGGGCGGCGCGAAAGCTGGTTGGGTGCGGTGGGGCAGAACCGATGCTGCGAGCTTCGTTCGTTGTTGGATTACGCTGCGCTAATCCAACCTACGACTATCCAAAGCTTCGGTCGTGGCGGCGTAGGTCCGCTTGGCCACAGGCCGTAAGCCGACATGGGGCTATAGGGCGCGTCTACCGCTGAAGGCCTGGCTGAGGGTGCCGGCATCGACATACTCCAGCTCGCCGCCGATGGGCACCCCGTGGGCGATACGGGAAACGCCGGCATTGTTCTGCCGTGCCAGATCGGCCACGTATTGTGCGGTGGCCTCACCTTCTACCGTGGCGCCCGTGGCCAGAATGACTTCTTCCACGCTGCCGTCGGACAGGCGTTGCCGCAGGATATCCAGGCCGAGCTCGTTGGGGCCAATGCCGTCGATCGGCGACAGCCGCCCCAGCAGCACGAAGTAGCGGCCGCCGAAGTCGGTATTCTGTTCGATGGCCATGACGTCGGCCGGGCTTTCCACCACGCACACCAGCGACGGGTCGCGACGTTCGTTCGAGCAGATATCGCAGATTTCGTGCTCGGTAAACATGCGACAGGATTTGCAGTGCTGGACGTTTTCTACCGCCTGCTCGATCGTACGTGCCAGATGCGCGGCACCCTCGCGTTCGCGCTGGAGCATGTGAAACGCCATGCGCTGGGCGCTTTTCGCGCCGACGCCGGGCAGGATGCGCAGCGCGTCGATCAGGCTGGTCAAGGCCGGAGAGAACGCCATGCCCTACCCGTGCCTCGCGCTGGCGGCAATCCGGACCGTGGTCACGATCAGAACGGCAGGTTCATGCCGGGCGGCAGATCCAGGCCGCCGGTCATTTCCGACATCTTTTCCTTGCTGGCCGCGCTCACCCGCTGAACGGCGTCGTTGATGGCGGCGGCGATGAGGTCTTCGGCGAATTCGCGATCTTCCTCGAACACGCTCGGGTCGATGACCACGTTCTTGACCTCGTGCTTGCCGTTCATCACGACCTTCACCAGGCCGGCGCCCGATTCGCCGGTGATTTCCATCTTGGCGAGCTCGGCCTGGGCTTCCTGCATCTTGCCCTGCATGGCCTGCGCCTGCTGCATGATCTTGCCTAGTTGACCTTTCATAGTTCGTCTCGGTTGGGCATCGCCTTGCTATGGCGATGTGGCTTGATGGTTTCGGCACGCAGTTGCGCGCCGAGGCGCTGACGCAACTTCTGCACGAAGGGGTCGTTTTCTATCGACGCCACGGCGGCCTGTTGGCGTGCCTGGGCGTCCTGCTCGATACGCTGGGCCGGCGTGTTACGTGCCTCGTCGACAAATTCGATCGACAGATGCGGCGCCTCGCGGGGCGACCACTCGGCGGCCAGCGCCTGCTGGAGCGCGTCCTTGTTATTGGGCGTGGCGAGAAATTCGTTGGCCCGTGCCAGCGCCAGCACGATCTGGTTTTCGTCCAGACGGCGACAGATGCCGTTGTGGGCGAGCTGAGCGGCGAAACCACCCAGCTCCAGCCGCTCGACCAGCGTATGCCATTCGTCCGGGCCCATGTTTGCGGCCGGTTCGGGCGGCGCCGATTCTGCCTGGGCCTGGGCCGGCGCCGCGGTGTCTTGTTCGCGCACCACCGCCTGCGCGGTCGCCTTCGGCGGCTGTTCCACGTTCGGCGTGGGCTCGGTGGCGGCATTGGCTTGGCCATCGACCGACGACGCCACCGGCTCGGACGTTGCCTGTTCGACGGGCTCGGGCGCCGGCGGCGATGCCGGGCGGCTATCGATAGGAGTCGACGTCACGTTCTCCGGCGCCGGCTCGGGCGCTGCCGGCGGCTCGGGGGGTGCTGTATTCGAGCGCGCCGGCGAGGTTTGATCGGTATCGGGCCGGGCGGCGCCATTGAGCTGGGCGCGTACCTGGGCAATGCCACTGGCCGGCGTTGATGCCTTATCTGGCGCGGACGCTGCCGGCGCGGACCGGGCGGTATCTGCGGGTTCGCTGTGCGCCTGGGGCGGCGCCGCGCCACCGACTTCAGCCTCGGCGGGGGCAAAGGCCAGCATGCGCAGCACGCTCATTTTCACGCCGACCAGCGGATCCGGCGCATGGGCCAGATCGCGCACGCCGGCCAGCGCGATGTCGTAGAACAGATGCACGCTGGCCCGATCGGCGCGTTCGGCGACCGGTGCCCAGATCTCGCCGCCATCGTCGGTGGCCTCGCCCACCAGATGGATCGTGGCGATCTGTTGCCAGGCCGTGGCCAGCGCTTCGAGCAGATACCGCATGTCGATGCCCTGGGCATAAAGCCCGGCGAGCGCATCGAGCGCGGCCGGCGCGCGCGCGTCCACAATGGCCTCGACGAGTTCCACCACCCGCCCCTGGCCGATCGTACCCAGCATGTCGCGTACCGGCTCGGCCTCGAGCCGGCCGCCGCTGAACGCAATCGCCTGATCGAGCAGCGACAAGCCATCGCGCATGCTGCCGTCGGCAGCGCGCGCCACTTCCACAAGCGCCTGTTCTTCGGCCTCGATGGACTCCGCGTCGACGATGTGGCGAAGCTGCGCGGCGATCTCGGCGACCGGCAATCGCTTGAGGGGAAACTGCAGACAGCGCGAGAGAATGGTGACCGGGATTTTTTCCGGTTCGGTGGTGGCCAGCAGGAACTGGACGCGCGGCGGCGGTTCTTCGAGCGTCTTGAGCAGCGCGTTGAAGGAATGCTTGGAAAGCATGTGTACCTCGTCAATGAGGTACACCTTGGTACGCCCCCGCGTGGGCGCGTACTGGACGTTGTCCATAAGCTCGCGGGTGTCGTCCACGCCGGTACGCGATGCAGCGTCGACTTCGATGAGGTCGACAAAGCGCCCCTCGTCGATCTCGCGGCAGGTTGCACAGGCCTCGTTGCCACGACAGGGATGCGCGGTGGTGCCGTGCTCGCAGTTCAGGCATTTGGCGATGATGCGCGCAAGCGTCGTCTTGCCCACGCCGCGGGTACCGGAAAACAGCAGTGCGTGGTGCAGCTTGTCGTGATCGAGCGCGTGGGTAAGCGCACGCACCACGTGCGCCTGGCCGACGAGCTCGTCGAACCGTCGCGGCCGCCAGGTTCGGGCAAGCGCCTGGAAACTCATGCGCTGCAGGGTCCGGTTTGACGCAAATGCGAAAGATGGTGGGTCATGATTCGCTCGGATACGCAGCGCCGCCGGGCAGCGCACGATAGTGGCTCATAGGCTCGACTATCGCGGCGAACGCGGCCGGTTTCAAGCATAAGAGGTGGCGGCCCGCGCCAGCGACACCCCGGCGCCCGAGTCTGCCGCTGCCGCTGCTCCCTTCCGGGCCTGACGGGGTTCACGGCATGTCGTCGCGGGGGCACCGACGCGGGCCACCATGGAAAGCGAAAGAACGTTGTACAGCGCGATCGCTGCACGTCCTGTGGGCGCAGACGATACACAAAAACACGCACTTGGGCCAGCCGGAATCGGGCATCGCCGGCATCGGCAACCACTGACCGGGCCGATCGCGCAGGCTTGCCGCGCCCCGGGCCGGGTCGGTGCGCGCGGCCGGCGTATCTAGCCGACCCGGGCGGGCGTCATGAGCTGGCCAAAGGCAGAGGCGGGCAACGGCCGACTGAGCAAAAACCCCTGTACCTCATCGCAGCCAACGCGCTGCAGATAACACAGCTGTGATTCGGTCTCCACGCCTTCGGCCACCACCCTGAGCCCCAGCTCGTGCGACAGCCGAATGATCCAGTCGACGACTTCGGCCCGGGATTCGCGCAGACTGGGCAGATCGGCGATAAAGCCGCGGTCGATCTTGATCTGCTGGATCGGCAGCTGTTTGAGATAGAACAGGCTCGAATAGCCGGTACCGAAGTCGTCGAGGGCAACTTCGATACCCATATGCTTGAACATGCCCATGGCACTGCGCGCCTGCACGATTTCGCGCACTGCCAGCGATTCGGTGATCTCGAAGCTGATACACGCGGGATCGAGTTCGTACTTGTCGAGACAGGCCTGGACATGATCGGAAAGCGCTTCGTCGCGAAGACGAACCGCCGAAAGATTGACCGAAATGGGCGGCACGCTCAGCCCTGCGTCGAGCCAGCCGCGAATGTGGCCGCCCACCAGGTCGAGCACGCGTACTTCCAGCTCGGTGATCAGTCCGCAGCGCTCGGCGATGCCGATGAAACGCTCCGGTGAAATGAAGCCGCGTACCGCGTGCGGCCAGCGTACCAGCGCCTCCGCCCCCATGAGCGTACGTTCGCGGGTGTCGAACCGCGGCTGAAAATATACCGCCAGACCGTCCCCGCGAATGGCTTCGCGTAGCTCGCCCTGCAAGGCGAAATCGTCCGACATGCGGGCGCCCATGTCTTCGCGATAGCGCTCCACCCGGTTCTTGCCGGCGAGCTTGGCACGGTACATCGCCATATCCGCCGCGGCGATCAGGATCTCGGCATCCGCCCCGTCGTTCGGGCACAGCGCGTAGCCGACGCTCGCGGCCAGTTCAATACCCTGATATTCCACCGCGGCGATCGCGCTGAGGATACGTTCACAGACGCTGCGCGCCGTCTGGCTATCGTCCACCGCGTCCATGAGCACCACGAATTCATCGCCGCCAATACGCGCGACCATATCCTGCTCGCCCAGCGCTTCGGTGAGCAGTTGCGCGATCCGGTTGAGCAACGCATCGCCCGCCCGGTGGCCGAGATGATCGTTGATCGCCTTGAAGCCATCGATATCGACATAGGCCACCGCGAAGCCGGTGCCCTGCGTTTTCCAGCTCTCCAGGCGCTTGTCGATGCGTTCGTTCACCGACGAGCGGTTGGGCAGACCCGTCAATGGATCGTGGCGGCTGCGGTGCAGCAGTTCGGCGTTCGCCTGGCTCAGGGAGGCAACCAGCTTGGCGGTTTCCGACTCGACGCGGCGATCCTGTATCGACACCACCAGGGCAATGCCGAGAAACACCAGCGTCGAAGCGCCCACCAGCGTTGCCAGCAGCATGGAATCCAGCGCGGCGGCGTTCGCGACGGCGCTGCCCTGCACGAAACGGGCAGCGGCCATACCTACATAGTGAACGGTGGAGATACTGAGCGCGAGCATCAGCGAGGCGACGATCTTGCGCGCGAAGCCACCACGAACACGCGGCTCGCGCACGAACGAAACGCTGTAAACGGCGATAACCGACGCGACGAACGATACCGCCACCGAAGCAATTATGAGTACAGAGTCGTACTCGATACCCGGCTCGACATGCATTGCATGCATGCCTGCGTAATGCATGCTGGTGATACCCAGCGTAAGCGTGGCGCCACCGGCGAGCACGCGGCGCAGGGGGTGCCCAACGCGCGTCGACGCGTTCAGCGCGATCGCGCTGGCGAGCACCGCGATCACCCAGGCGGAGACGATAGTGGCCAGATCGTAGCCGAGATCGACCGGCAACTCGAAGGCGATCATCGCCACGAAGTGGCTCGCCCAAACGCCGGTGCCCAAAGCAAGCGAACCGGCCAGCAGCCAGCCGTAGGCGCGCCAGCTCCGGCGCGCGCCCATGCGGCTTACGACATCGAAGGCGGTATACGAGGCAAGCGTTGCCACGAGGACCGACAACACGACAAGTCGCGCATCGTAACCTCCCGACATATAAACGCTATGCAACGCGCTGCCCCCCAAAATACGTCCCCTTGTCGGCGTCTGAGCTGATCCGCACTGCCCTCATGGCAGTCACCGGACTATATAGCCGGCCACTCGTCGCGGGTGTTGCGCGCCGCGGTACGGGTGCTTTTAAGGCTGAAGCTTACACCGTGTTAGGCCGTATTTATCACAAACTTGTTTTAGAAGGCTATACAAGTGCTTCGCAGCGGGAACATTTCCTGTAGAGACGGCTTCGATTATTTGCGCCGCGGGGCAGACAATGTTCTATTGCAGGCCTATGTTCATCGACACCACGACACTATGAAAACCGTATATCTCGGTATCGGCCTGGTTCTTGCCCTGGCGGCAACCCAGGCGTCGGCGGATACGCAATGCCGGAAATCGGCCGAGGGCGACGTCAGCTGCCAGCGAGTGCATGAAGACAGCGCCCTGGATTCGGAGACCACCGATCAGGACGTCGATCACCCGACGATGGATGATGCGCAGCCCCAGGCCGACGATTCGAAAGACAAGGAAGAAAAGCCCCAGGGCGGCGAGGTCGGCGACGAGTCCATTCAGAGCGGCGATCCGGGGATTACCTATTAAAGACGCGCCAGGCGCAGCGGACGTCACCCGCTGCGCTTTGCCGAAGTGGCGTGCCGTATTGGCATAGGCAGGCTCTAGCCGCGGGGCCGCCAGTCAATAGCGGATTCGCTTCGTAGCCAGCTCAAGCGCTGGTGGGCGAGTCGATATCGAGGCGGGGTTCTTTGTTGGATTACGCTTCGCTAATCCAACCTACGCCTATCGGCAGGGTTTGCCGGGGTGGCGGAGAGGGAGGGATTCGAACCCTCGGTACGGGGTTACCGCACACACGCTTTCCAGGCGTGCTCCTTCGACCGCTCGGACACCTCTCCGTTACCGGCTGCGCATTGTATCGTAAAAAAAGCCTTTATGGGCTGTCGAAAAGGGAAGGATTATTGAAGCTCGCGGTTCGCGATCTTCAATCGTTGCGGGCTCACGTGCTGCCCATGTTCTTGTCGGCTGCGATGCAGCCGGCCGAACCCTCGGCACGGGCAAGATCAGTCGGGACGCACGCACGCTTTTCAGCCTTGGCTCTTCGACCGCTCGCACAGCTCTTCGGTTACGTCTGCGCGTTGGATCGTAAACAAGACCGGGGGTTGGAGCACAGCCCGGGCATTGGTGGCGACCGTGCCCCACCCTCGGCCACCGCCCCTTGACCCGTCGCAGCGGTTATCGGGCGCACGGCATGCCTTCGGCATCTGGAAACACGCGCCTCGCAGGTTGCCTGCGTCGGATGAGCGCTGGGGCCGCATCCGCCAGCCCTGAGTGCAGGTTCGGATTACGGGCCGATTGGACTCTGGGGGCTGCGTTCGCTGTTGGATTACGCTGCGCTAATCCAACCTACGGCCGCTACGTAGATTAGCCGAAGCCTTGTAGGTTGGGTTAGGCCTAAGGCCGTAAGCCGACTCGGCCACTGCACCCGTGGCTGTTCAGAGCTTTACGGCACACCGGCTACGTTCGTCGTTGGATTACGCGTCGCTAATCCAACCTACGCACGAAGCGCATGCCGAACATACAGTCGGCAGCAGGCTGCTTTCTAGCTGGTCATCGCCGGCGGCGTAACCAGACAGCGCGCTGCCGGGTCTTCGGCATCGCGGTCGGCGGGCACTTCATCGAAGTAACCGACCGGCCCATCCGCGACGTCGGGCACACGCATGCTCGGATCGGGCCGCGGCGCATCCAGACCGGGAGGGCTGGTCAGCGGCGGAAAGGATTGCGCGCTCATATAGGGCTGCGTCTTCAGGCAAGCGGGCGTCGTACTGCAGGCCGCAAGCCCCAGCAGGCCCGTCGCGAACACGGGAAGAAGCAATTTTTTCACGAATACTCCACTAAATCGGCGCCTGGGCATACGCGATGTCGCGCCGCCCGCTGGGCGCATCCTATCACTGCCCTCGCCTTTGAGCATGCACACGTATCGGCTGCGCCCATCAGCGTTTGACGTCCTCGTAGCTTTCCCAGTAGTCGTCGATTGCGCGCATGCTGGTCAGGCCGTACAGCGAGTAACGGCGTGCCAGCTGGGCACCACCATCACGCGTGAGCGGCTGCCAGCCCACCGCGGCATAGCCGCGCGAAGACTTGTTGAAGAACAGGTCGAGCGGCATGCTCAGGTAAATGCCCTTGTCGAAGCCGCCCTCGCCGTAGTCGTCGCCGGCATCGGTAAAGGTCGCATAGGCGCCCAGTCTGACGCCGGATTCGAACTCGCGCGAAAAATCGATGGTGGTACCGATATCCTCGGCCAGATAGCGGCCGACGCTGACTTTCGCGAGTACGTCCTTGATCCCGGTATCGATATAGGCGGTGGCGTTGCCGACCCAGGTTTCGTAGTCGCGCAAACCGAACTGGGTATCGAAATCGCGCTGGCGCACCCAGTTGGCATCAAGACCCAGCGCTACGCGGCTATTGAACGGGCGGTACATGATCTCGCCGCCCGCGCCCGCGTACATCTGTTCCAGGTAGCCGGCATAGGCCATGCCGAACCAGTTGTCGGCAAGCCGTGCGGTCCGGGTGTACTGGAGGTTGTAGATGCCCAGCTCGGTTTCGTCGAGATACTGGGCAACGAACGTGCGTACACGGGGCAGATCCGAGTCGGCGGTATAGTCGAACTGGTCGAAGTTATCGAGCAGCGTGTAGCCGAGCGTGCCGGAGAACCAGCCGTGATCGTCGGTCTTGAGCTGGGTATCGAGCTTGGCGAGCACCTGGTAGAGATAACCGTCCGGGCCGCCGTAGTTCTGGCGAAAACCGGGGGAAAAGCGCCAGCTGAACACCTCGCCGAAGTCGTCGTATAGCGGCTGCTCGGTTTCGCGCTGGGCGCGCTGGCTCGAGGAAGCGACCGAGGCCACGCCGAAACGATAGTCCTCGTCGCTGAACACGCTGCCCGGATTGATGATGAACGGATCGGCGGGCAGCGGAGCGCGCGGCAGCGAGTCTTCACGGGTGACGATACCCCGGTCCACCCAGCGATAACGGAACCGCTCGATATCGGGATCGGCAAAATTGTGCAGGATACGGTTGGCTCGCAGCTCTGCTTCAGCCGTGTTGCGATACCGATTGGGCGAGCCTTCGACCACCAGCGAATCGCCGTCGCGTGAAATACGGCGCGTGCGGATACCCGCATTGGCCGATAGCTGCTTCGCAGCTTCGTCCCAGTCTTGGCCCTGTGCGCTTGCCGCACCCGGCTCGCCGACAGAGACCGGTGCGGGGTCGCTCTTGGGCTGGGTAATGGTGGCCAGATTGACGCTGAGCGTGGCACCCAGCATGGCCGTATTGCCGCGCTCCCAGGCCGCCGAAAGCGTCAGGTAGTCGTTGACCTGCAGGCGCGCCCCCACGTTGATCGGCGAATCCTGTTCCTGGGGGTTGTTGAGCGGTTCGCTCTCGTAATCGTTGCCTTCGTATTCGACCTGCAACGTCAACGGTTCGAACGGCGTGTGGTACTGGATACCGCCAAAAACGCTGGTCCGTCCGGAGAACAGCTGCTTGAGGTTGAAGTCGCCGCCCTGGCCGGTGTCTTCGTCGATGCGCTCCTTGTACTGTTCGGAGAACACCCCGATCGGATTACCGAAATCGCCGCGCGAGCCCAGGTAGCCCCAGCCGAGGCCGAGGCTGAAGTCGAAGTCGTACCAACGCTTGTTGGCGACAAGATACTCGCTGCCGAACAAGCCGGTACCGCCGAAGTCTCGAAAGCCGAGCGAGACTTCCGGGGTATAGGCACGCTCGTCGAGAAGCGAGAATTTTACGTCGACGCCTTTATCCAGGTAGTCACGATCGCCCGCGATGGAACGCCCGTACAGCCGGTTACCAATCTGGGTGTAACGAAAACCCGCTTCCATCCATTCGAAGGGCTGGAAGCTGAACCCGTAATGGGTATAGGGGTCGACTTCACTATAGGTGAAGGAAAAGCTCCCCACCGGGGCCATACGGGCAGTGGGGGTTTCCAGCAAACCGACACCGCCATAATCGGCCTGGAACACCGGCGCGACGTCGCTGTCCGGCACATCC
>NZ_CAXGSH010000087.1:0-16937 GCF_964012375.1 uncultured Salinisphaera sp. | reverse complement strand
GTGCGCTGACAAAGGCGCCAAGGGCCAGATACTGGGTGATCTGGCGATCGCCGGGCCATAGCGCGATGGCGGTACCGCAGCCAAGAATCGGCACGCCGGCGAACGCGGCCGGGATCGCCACCGCCCACGCGTGGCCCCAACCACTGGCCAACCAGAACAACCCCACCGCCAACGGTATCAACGCGGCGAGCTGCCAGCGGGGTTGGTCGCGCATGGCTTGCTGTTCGCTCATATGATCAACCTGGCATTGAACGGTCTGGAATACGGTGCGCGGCGACGTCCATCAAATGGAAGGTGAAGGCCGGCACGGCACGCCGTTGCACGTTCGCTTCGCTATGGGCCGATGCACGCATGCACCCGCCGGGCCACCGGTCGGCGATCAAGCGGTCAATAACGCTGCGCCACGGCAAAGATGACCACGCCGATCAGCGCGACCAGCAATACGCCCTGCCCCAGCCACAGCGCGGGGTGACGCTTTTGCACCAGCCAGGTCGACAGAGCGGCCGCCGCAGTAAAGCCTGCGGTGACCAGCGCGATCTGTACGACATGGTCGAAATCCCCGCCGGCATCGGCTACCAGCTGCGGGTAGGGCCACATCATCAGACAGACCACCGCATAGAGCAGCGTCGTCACCGCGCCGATGCCCAGGGCAGCCCAGTTGAGAAAAGACAGAAGTTTCAGCGTCGGTCCCCGTGCTACGGATCGAACAGCGCACGATGAGACCGTGCGCCGTGGCATAGTACGACGCCCTGCCAATCAACGTCCATTCGATGTCCGAAATGTCCGAATCCCGTGTTGTTTTCGCCCACGGCAAGGAGAGCGGTCCCTGGGGCAGCAAGATCCAGCATCTGGCAGACATTGCGCGCGCCCATGGCTTTGCCGTCGAGAGCCTCGATTACAGTGATCTGATGGACGCAACTGCCCGGGTCGAACGCCTGCTGGCGCATGCGCCCACCGGCGCGCCACTGGTGCTGGTCGGTTCCAGCATGGGCGGCTATGTTGCAGCGATGGCCTGCCAGACGCTCGCCCCGGATGCACTGCTACTGATGGCGCCCGCGCTCTACCTCGAGGGCTATCCCGGCGATCCGTCCCACTGTCCCGACGATACCGTGGTCGTCCACGGCTGGGACGACGATATCGTGCCGCTCGAGGGCAGCTATGCCTTCGCCAGTGCGAGGCGCGCGGCCCTGCATGTCGTCGCCGATGGCCACCGCCTCGGCGAATCGATCGAGCTGATCGGCGACCTGTTCAGCGCCCAGCTGCAGCGCGCGCTCGATCGCGGTTGACCACGCTCTTGAGCGCCTTGGCACGCTGGCCGGCATACACCCGCTGTGCTGCCCGCGCGCAGTCGGCAATCAGCCGTGGCCCCTGATAGATCAGCCCCGTATACATCTGCAGCGCAGTAGCCCCGGCTTCGAGCTTGTCGGTCGCATCGCGCGCGCTCTGGATACCGCCCACGCCGATGATCGGCAGCGTTGCGCCCAGGCGCGCATGCAACGCGGCAATCACCCGCGTGGCCTGCGCGCGTACCGGCACCCCGCTCAAGCCGCCGGCCTCGCGAGTCCAGCGTAACGGCACCCCGTCGCGGGCGATTGTGGTATTCGTGGCAATCACGCCGTCGATACGGTGGTGAAGCAGGCGATCGGCAATCGCATCCAGCTGTGATTCGGTCAGATCCGGTGCGATCTTGACCGCCAGCGGGACGTAGCGCGACTCGGCCTCGGCCAGGCGGTCGCGCTCTTCGCACAGCGCGCCCAGCAGCTCATCGAGGCTTTCCCGCCCCTGCATATCGCGCAGACCCTTGGTGTTGGGCGAAGAAATATTGATCGTCACGTAGTCGGCAATGGCGTAAACCGACTTAAGCGCGGCCAGATAATCGGCCACCGCCTGTTCCGGCGGCGTGATCGCATTCTTGCCGATATTGATGCCCAGCGCGGTCGTGCCCTGCCGACGCTTCGCGCGTTCCACCAGCGCCGCGACGCCGTCGTTGTTGAACCCCATACGGTTGATCAAGGCGCGTTGTTCGGGCAGACGGAACAGGCGCGGCCGGGCGTTGCCCGGCTGGGGCTCGGGCGTGACCGTGCCCACTTCGACAAAACCGAAACCCAGGGCCGACAGGCCGTCGATACAACGGCCGTCCTTGTCCAGGCCAGCAGCCAGCCCGATCGGGTTGGGCAGCTGCATACCCATGAGATCGACCGGCACGTGCGGCATCTTGTCGGCATAGATTCGCTGCACCAGAGCGGTGCTGCGCGACAGCGTGCCCAGGGTCAGGTCGTGTGCCGTCTCCGGTTCCAGCGCAAACAACGCACGCCGGGCGAACGCGTACATAACCGCTCCTGCAGATCGAAACAATGAAATCTATCCGAACGCCTATTGTGACGGCGATTCACGGCCCGTGCGAGTTCGCAGCGCGACGTCAGCCGGCCCGCGCTTGCCGACCCGTCGCGCCATTAGGGCCACCCGGCCTGCAAAAGCGCGTAAAATATGGCGTAATGACGGCAACAGACACGCAAACGTCGATTCCGGCCAGTGGCGGCCCGACTCCGGGCACGCGCATAAGCGTCGCCCCCATGATGGCCTGGACCACGCGCGAACAGCGTTACTTCATGCGCCAGATTACCCGCTCGGCCCTGCTCTACACCGAGATGGTGACCACCGGCGCGTTGATTCACGGCGATCGCGAGCGATTTCTGGCCTATCACGCCGACGAACACCCCGTCGCCCTGCAGCTTGGCGGCAGCGATCCCGCGACCATGGGCGACTGCGCCGCCATGGCCGAGGACCACGGCTACGACGAGGTCAACATCAACGTCGGCTGCCCGTCGGATCGGGTTCAGAATGGCACCTTCGGCGCCTGTTTAATGGGCGAGCCAAAGCGCGTGGCCGACTGCGTGGCAGCGATGAAGGCCCGGGTTTCCATCCCGGTGACGGTCAAGACCCGTATCGGCATCGATCATCAGGACAGCTACGAATTCCTGCACGCGTTCGCCAGCGCCGTTGCCGCGGCCGGCGCCGACGCGCTGATCGTGCATGCGCGCAAGGCCTGGCTATCCGGGCTCAGCCCCAAGGAAAATCGCGAGATCCCGCCGCTGGACTATGCGCGCGTGCATGCGCTCAAGCGCGACTTCCCGGCCCTGCCCATGAGCATCAATGGCGGCTTCGTGGATCTGGATAGCGCCGCTGCCCAGCTCGCCCACGTCGACGGCGTGATGATCGGCCGCGAAGCCTACAAGAATCCGTACGTGATGGCGGATGTCGACCGGCGCTTCTTCAACGCCAACGCGGCGGTACCAAGTCGACGCGCGATCGTCGAAGCCACGCGCGGCTTCATTGCCGATCATCTGGCAGCCGGCGGCGCGCTCAAGGACGTTACCCGCCATATGCTGGGTCTGTATCATGGCCAGCCGGGCGGTCGGGCCTGGCGACGCGTGCTCTCCGAGCAGGGTCATCGAAAGGATGCCGACCTGAACGTTCTCGATGCGGCACTTGCGCGCGTCGAACCAACCGAGGCCGTTGCCTGATGAAGTTGCTCGCTACTGTTTTCCTTTCCATCGCGCTCTGCGCGCCCCTCGCGTTCGCCTTCGGCGACGCCAGCAAGGATGATTCCATGGTTGTTATGCATACCAATCTCGGTGATATCACGATCGAGGTCTTCGAAGACGATGCGCCCAAGTCGGCCGCGAATTTTCTGCAGTACGTGCGCGACGGCTTTTACGACGGCACCATCTTCCATCGCGTGATTCCGGGCTTCGTGATTCAGGGCGGCGGTTTCACCGAAGACTATCAACAGAAGAAAACGCGTGACCCGATCGTCAACGAGGCCGACAACGGCCTGAAGAACGATCGCGGCACCCTGTCGATGGCCCGCACCAGCGATCCCAACTCGGCCACCTCGCAGTTCTTCGTCAACCTCACCGACAACGCGCCGCTCAACCCGAGCCGCGGCAATGCCGGCTATGCAGTGTTCGGCAAGGTCACCGACGGCATGGACGTGGTCGACAAGATCGCCGCCGGCCCGACCGGCTCGGCCGGCCCGTTCCGTCAGGACGCGCCCCAGAACCAGGTCGTGATCGAGACCGCCGAGGTCGTCGAAGACTAGTCGAGGGTGGCGGTTCATCTACTCGCCGATGTCCATCTGACCGGCGACGACGACCCGAACACCGAACGCCTGATTCGTTATCTGGACGGCCCAGCCCGCGCGGCCGAGGCCGTCTACGTGCTGGGCGACCTGTTCGATGTATGGGTGGGCGACGACGGTTCCCTGCCCGTTCATGCCCGCGTGATCGACCGTTTCGCGGCCCTGGCCCGAACCGGCGTGCCGCTGTATTTCATGCGCGGCAACCGCGATTTCGCGGTCGGGGAAGCGTTCGTGGCCGCCAGCCATATGCAGATCCTCGACGACCCGCTGGTGGTCGACCTGCAAGGCACGCCGACGCTGCTGTCGCACGGCGATATCTTCTGTACCGACGACACGGCCCATCAGGCCTTTCGTGCCCGCTATACCGATCCGCGCTGGCGCGCGCGCATGCTCAAGATCCCGCTATGGCTGCGGCGGCGCATTGCGCGGCGCGCACGCAAGCGCAGCATGCGCGGCAAGGCGAGCAAGCCGGCCCACATCATGGACGTCAACGCCGATGCCGTACGCCAGGGCCTGCAGACGCATGGCGTGTCGCGGCTCATTCACGGGCATACCCATCGCCCCGATAGCCATCGTTTCGATATCGATGGCCAGGTCTGCGAACGCATCGTGCTTGCAGACTGGCGCCCGGAGCGGGCCGAGGTGCTCGTCGCAAACGGCCACAGCATCGAACGCCTGGATGTGGCGTAGCAGCCGCTCTGCGCGCGCGCGATCGGCCGTGGTAATGTGAAATCCTCTCATTTCACAACCAAACCACAGCATGAGCCAGTACACCTTGATCACGGGCGCCAGTTCCGGGATCGGCGAAAGCCTCGCCCGTGAGTATGCCGAAAGCGGCCACGACCTGATCCTGACCGCGCGTCGGACCGATCGATTGGAAAAGCTTGCCGGCGAACTGCGCGAGCGGCACGGCCGCAGCGTCGAAGTGGTCAGCGCGGATCTGGGCGATCCCAGCGGAGTGGCCGAGCTGGCCGATACGGTGATCGCTCGCGACTGGGGCCTGCAGGGGCTGGTCAACAACGCCGGCTTTGGCGATAGCGGACCCTTTGCCAAGCGCCCGCGCGAAAAACAGCTGGCCATGATTCAGGTCAACGTCACCGCGCTGGTGGATCTCACCCATCGGCTGCTGCCGCTGCTTCAACGGGCCCAGGCACCCTTCATCCTCAACGTGGCCTCGGTAGCCGCCTTCCAGGCCGGCCCCAACATGGCGGTCTACTACGCCAGCAAGGCGTTCGTGCTGTCGTTTTCGGAAAGCCTGGCCGAAGAGCTGCGCGGGCGTGTCTCGGTGAGTGCGCTCTGCCCCGGCCCGACCGATTCCGAGTTCGCCGAACGCGCGGAGGCCAGCAAGGCCAAGCTGTTCAAGATGGGCACGATGACCAGCCAGCAGGTCGCCGAAATCGGCGTCAAGAATCAGAACCGCACGATCGTGATACCGGGCGTGCGCAACAAGATGATGGTCTGGAGCGGCAAGGTCACGCCGCGTGCGCTGCTGCGACGCGTGGCCTATCGCATCAATCGCTGACCGCGCCTATGAATGGCGCTTGGCGAGCCAGTCCAGTTCGTTTTCCGAAAACCGGGCTTGCCGCCGGGCGGGAAAGTTGTACGGGCCCGGCGGGCCGCCGTTCATGTATTCGTCGAGCAGCTGGGTAAAGGTGCTGTCCGGCTCGAGCCCGCGCGGCTCGGCGCAATAGCGAAACCAGCGGGTGCCGATTTCTACATGCGGCACTTCTTCTTCGAGAATGACTTCCAGGATGGCGACGGTTTCATCGTCGCCGGCCTGGCGCAGTTTCTCGATCATGCCTGGGGTAACGTCCAGGCCTCGGGCTTCGAGCACGCGTGGCACCAGCGCCATGCGAATCATCACATCGTGGGCGGTCTTGACCGCCATTTCCCACAGGCCGTTGTGGGCATCGAAATCGCCGTAGGTGAAACCGTAGTCGGCCAGCCGATTGTTGAGCATTTCGAAATGGCGCGACTCGTCGGCCGCCATGCTCAGCCAGTCGGCATAGAAGGCCGCCGGCATACCGCGAAACCGATAGGCCGCGTCCAATCCGAGATTGATGGCGTTGAACTCGATATGGGCAATTGCATGGATCAACGCCGCCCGCCCGGCCGGTTTACCCAGACCCCGCTTGGCCAGCCGGGCCGGATGCACCAGCGCCGGCGCGTCCGGGCGCCCCGGTACGACCACGGGCTCCGGGGTGCCGCCGGCATCCGCCAGCGCCGAGCTATCCGCCGCGTGCAGCGCCCGTGTCGCCGCGCATTTCTGCGCGGGGTCGCGCATCATCAGCGCGGCATGGACATCGTCGATAAGCACGCTCAGTCGAGACCGCGGGCCAGATCGGCAATGATGTCTTCGACGTTCTCCAAACCCACCGAAATACGAATCACGCCCTCGCTGATGCCCGCCCGGGCTCGATCCTCGGCCGAGATCCGGGCATGGGTGGTACTCGCCGGGTGCACGATCGTGGTTCGCGTATCGCCCAGATTCGCGGTGATCGAGAGCATGCGCGTGGCGTTGATCAGCTTGAACGCGGCTTCGCGGCCGCCGGCCACCCGCAGCGATAGAACGCTGCCGAAGCCGCCCGGCTGCTGGCGCGCGGCCAGTTCGTGCTGGGCATGCGAGGCCAGTCCCGGGTAATAGACGTGTTCAACGCCCGGCTGTGCGACCAGCCATTCCGCCACCTGCTGGGCCGAACGGCAGTGCGCCTGCATGCGCACTTCCAGCGTTTCCAGCGCCTTGTAGAACAGCCAGGCGTTGAACGGGCTCATGGTGGGCCCACAGGTGCGCAGAAAACGAAACACCTTGTCGCCGACGATGTCGGCATCGCCTACGACGGCACCGCCGAGCGCCCTGCCCTGGCCATCCAGAAACTTGGTCGCCGAATGCGTGACCACATGGGCGCCGAAGTCCAGCGGCCGCTGCAGGGCCGGCGTACAGAAACAGTTGTCGACCACCAGCAGCGCATCGTTATCGTTCGCGATCTCGGCCAGCGCGGCCATATCGACGATTTCGGTAAGCGGATTGGAGGGGGTCTCCACGAACAACATGCGCGTAGCCGGCGTGATCGCGGCCTTCCAGGCGTCGATGTCTTCCGGCGACACATAGCTGGTGGTGATGCCGAGCTTGGCCAGATAGTTGTTGAACAGGCCGATGGTGGAGCCGAACAGCGTATGCGCGGCCACGATATGGTCGCCGGCTTCCAGCGTGGCCAGACAGGTGGCCAGGATCGCGGACATACCCGAGGCCGTGGCCACGCAGCACTCGCCGCCTTCCATGGCCGCCAGGCGCTTACAGAAAGCGTCGACCGTGGGATTGGTGAAACGCGAATAGATATTGCCCGGCGTGTTGCCGGCAAAGCGTTCCGCACATTCTTCGGCCGAATCGAACACGAAGCTCGACGTCATGTAGATGGCGTTGCTGTGCTCGCTTTCGGGCGTGCGATGGGTGCCGGCACGCACGCCGCGTGTGGCCGTACCCCAGCTTTCGTCGAATTCTTCGGTCATGGAAAATCTCCAGGCAGACGGTTTCGGGCACAAAAAAACCCGCAGTCGCGATGCGATGCAGGCTTGCAGTCCCCGGACCGTTTAGCGGAATTTCAGGCCGGCCAACAGTTACGCGCATCCGCCGCGCCGCCGGCGATTTTCTGCAGGCCAAGGCGCAGTGCGCGTCGTGTAGCGTGCTACATGAGCGAGCTGCAACGCTGGAATGCTGAAAATCGCCAGCGGCCCGCAGGGTTGCGCTCAAAATCCCGCCAAGCGGCGTTAGTCGTCGCTCATTGGATGAAACCCAATTTCGCTCCTCTTGCCTTGCTTGACCGAATTTTGCGCAGCAACGCGGCGATGCGATTAACTGTTTGCCGGCCTTAGGGCGCCCGCAAGCTGTTACAAATCGGCGCCTGTGCATTATGAAACCACCGGGCGCCGCGATCAACCATGGACACGCGGCGCCCGTTCATGTCGGCGCGCCTGGGGAGGCTCTGCATTCCCTAGCCGTCGTTATGCAGTTCCAGCACGGCGTTATCCTTGGCACGCCGGTCTTCGCGGGCGGCGTCGGCGCGGAACAGCTCCAACTGCTCTAGATAGGAAGCGCTGATATCCGCGGTCACGTACTCGCCGGTGAACACGGAGTCGTCGAAACGCTCCAAATCGGCGTTGCCGACGTTGACCGAGCGCACCAGATCTTCCATGTCCTGATAGATCAGCTTGTCTGCGCCAATGATTTCGGCAATCTCTTCTTCGCTATGACCATGGGCGACCAGCTCGGTCGCGCTCGGCATATCGATGCCGTAGACGTTCGGGTAGCGCACCGGCGGCGCGGCCGAGGCGAAATAGACCTTGCGGGCGCCGGCGTCGCGCGCCATTTCGATGATTTGACGCGAAGTCGTGCCGCGCACGATGGAATCGTCGACGAGCAGCACGTTCTTGTCGGCGAATTCGAGATCGATGGGGTTGAGCTTCTGGCGAACCGATTTCGCCCGCTGCTGCTGGCCCGGCATGATGAAGGTCCGCCCGATATAGCGGTTCTTGATGAAGCCTTCCCGGTACTTCACGTCCAGCTGGCTGGCCAGTTCCACGGCCGCGGTGCGGCTGGTGGAAGGAATGGGAATGACCACGTCGATATCGTGATCGGGCCATTCGCGCTGGATCTTTTCCGCCAGATACGTGCCCATGCGCAGACGCGCCTTGTAGACATAGACGTCGTCGATCACCGAATCAGGACGTGACAGATAGACATACTCGAAGATGCACGGCGCATAGCTGGGGTTGTCGGCGCATTGCTGTACGTGAATCTCGCCGTCGAGGGTGATGACCACGCACTCGCCCGGATTGATATCGTCGATGAGTTCGTAACCCAGCGCATCGAGCGCCACCGACTCGGAGGCGATCATGTAATCGGTACCGGCCTCGGTTTCGCGCTTGCCGTAGACCACGGGCCGGATACCGTGGGGATCGCGAAACCCGACCATGGCGTAGCCGGTAATCAGCGCCGTGGCCGCATAGCCGCCGCGACAGCGCCGGTGCACGGCCGCGACCGCCTCGAAAATGTCCGAGGGTGCCAGCTGCAAGCGTTCGCTGCGCATCAATTCGTGCGCGAATACGTTGAGCAGGATTTCGGAATCGGAATCGGTATTCAGATGACGCCGATCCGAGCGGTAAAGTTCTTCCTTGAGCTGGTCGGCGTTGGTGAGATTGCCGTTGTGCGACAGGCAGATGCCGTACGGCGTGTTCACGTAGAACGGCTGCGCCTCGGCGCTGGTATCCACCCCCGCGGTAGGGTAGCGCACATGCCCCACCCCGGCGTTGCCCTGCAGGCGCAGCATGTGGTCGGTACGAAATACGTCGCGCACCAGCCCGTTGTCCTTGCGCAGGAACAGCCGGCCACCGCTGGTGGTGACGATGCCGGCCGCATCCTGGCCGCGGTGCTGCAGCACCGTCAGGGCGTCATACAGCTCCTGGTTGACGGGGGTATGAGAAACGATGCCTACAATGCCGCACATAGCGAGACCAGTTCAGATAGAGGATGAAGAATCTTCAGCCGGCGCCGCCGGCTCAGGATAGGTGATCGCGCCGGCCAGATCCGGCGGCAGGAAATCGCGCACCCAGAGCGCGCCGTCCTGTAGATGGGCGATGAATATCGACTGCTGCCACCACGCATCGCGCGGTACCGGCGTCACGCCTGCAAGCAGCACCAGCACGATCAGTACCGCCACGCCACGCAGCACGCCAAACAGGCCGCCGATCGCGCGGTCGGTACCGGCGAAACCGGTCTGGTTCACCAATCGGCCGATGACGTAGTTCAAGACCGCTCCCAGCAGCAGAACCAGAATGAAGATCAGGCCGAACGCCACCGCCAGACGGGCCGAGCCCACGGATATCCAGCCCTGCAGCAATGCTGCACCCGTATCGGCGAAGGAGAACGCTAGATAGAAAGCCAGCAGCCAGGTTGCAAGCCCGATGGCTTCGCGCAGAAAGCCGCGGAAGAAACCGATGGTCGCAGACAGCGCGACCACGGCCAGAATGGCGATATCGACCCAGATCATGGCACCCGTTCAAACCGGCCGGACCCGGGTAGTCTAGCAAACACATACCCGGCCCGACCGCGCATGATCACTCGGCGCGGCGAACCAGCGTCGCGCGCCCCGCTCGCCGCAGCTGCGCCGCCGCCGAATTGGCCGCCGCCTCATTTTCGAACGGCCCCACGCGCACGCGATAGTAGGTGGTGCCGTTGACGTCGCCTGCGCGATAAAACGCCTTGAATTCGCCGTTGAGCTCACGCGCGACTTTTTCGGCGCTTGCCTCGTCACGAAAACTCGCCACCTGCACTACATAGCCACCCGAGAACGAGGCATTTTGGCGCAGAGAGCCGCCATTGTTCGACGCCGACGCTTCGGCGGTCGCGCCGGCCGGCTCGGAGGGCGCTTCGGCTGCGGGCTCAGGTTCGGGCTCGGCACGTCGCGCCGGCTCGCTACGAACCGGGGTGCGCTCAGCCACGCTGGCCGGCGACACGGCCTCGGGCAGGTCCGGCGTCTCGACCTCGTCCGGCGCTTGCTCGGCTTCACGACGTTCGCCTGCGGCGACGCTGCTGGCTCCGTCCACGTCGTCGCGCACCGGGGCGTCATCGTCGCCCGCGCTGGCCGGGCGCGCCTCGCCATCCGGGGCGACTTCGTAAACGCGCATGGCCTGCGTATCGCCGTCGTCGCCTTGCATGCAGCGCGCCAGCAACAACGGCAGCGCAATGCCCAGAACGACCAGAACCACGGCTCCGACAACTCGTTTTTTCATTACATCCTTCATGACGGCATTGGCCTCCGGGCGTGCGCCACGGTAAGAAAGGAACCACACACGACCAGGCGATCACCGGGCTCACTCGCCGATTGCGCCGCACTCAACGCAGCCGCCGGCGACTCGTAAAGCCCACCTTCGATACCGGCACGACGGGCGAGTTCCGATGCGCGAAGACCGCGCGCGCCCAACGTATCCAGGCCTGCGAAATAGAATCGCTCGGCCACCTTTTCAAGGTGTGCCGCCACCGTTTCGACCGGTTTATCAGCGAGCATACCGAGTACTACATGGGTGCGGCCCGATATCCGCTGGGCCGCCAGTTCCCCGGCGAGCACGGCGACCGCCTCGGCGTTGTGGGCGACATCGTAGATGATCGGTACCGCGGCGTCGACGCGTTCGCGCCGCCCGACCAGCCGCGCCTGTGCACGACAGGCGCTATCGATCGCAGCCGCGCCCGGCAGCGTATCGGTGAGCGCATCGACCACGGCCAGCGCGCCGGCCAGATTATCCGCCAGCACGCCGGGCACCCGCGACAGTTCGCGCCTGTGGCCGCCACGATGAAAAGACCAGCCCCCGCCCACGTATTCGATATCGAAGGCTTCGCCGATGCCTTCCAGCCGTGCACCGATGTTGTCTGCATGGCGCGCCAGCGACGCCGGCGGCTTGCGATCGCAGCAGATGGCCGGGCGATCCGGACGCATGACGCCCGCCTTCTCGTAGCCGATGCTTTCGCGATCGTTGCCCAGCCAGTCGAGATGATCGAGCCCGATGTTGGTAATCAGCGCGACGTCGGCATCGACGATATTGACCGCGTCCAGGCGTCCACCCAGGCCGACCTCGAGCACGGCATAGTCCACGGGCTCGGCGTCGAACAACCACAGCGCGGCCAGGGTGCCGTACTCGAAAAACGTCAGCGACGTATCGCCACGCGCGGCCTCTACCGCCTTGAACGCGCGCAGCAGCGCGACATCCGACACCGGCGCGCCGTCGATACGAAATCGTTCGTTGTAGCGCCACAGATGTGGCGAGGTATAGGTTCCCACGCGCGCGCCATCGCCGAGCAGCTGCTCGATAAGCGCGGCGCAGCTGCCCTTGCCGTTGGTGCCGGCCACGATTACGCGCCGGGCCCGGCCGGTGGGCACGCCCAGGCGATGGGCCACTTCGGATACCCGCGCCAGGCCCAGCTCCATCTCGCTGGCGTGCAGCGTGAGCTGCCAGGCCAGCCAGTCGTCGACGCTGCCGTCGAGCGGCGCAGGTTCGCTCACGTTACATCGGCGGCCTGTTCCGGCGCGGCATCGTAGTGCATGAAGACGGAGACCACCTTGTGGATGCGGTCACGCAGGTGCCGGCGCTCGACGATCATGTCGACCGCGCCGTGCTCGAGCAGGAATTCGCTACGCTGGAAGCCTTCCGGCAGCGTCTGCTTGACCGTCTGCTCGATGACGCGCGGCCCGGCAAAGCCGATGAGGGCTTCCGGCTCCGCGACGTTGATATCGCCCAGCATGGCATAGCTTGCCGCCACGCCGCCCATGGTCGGATGGGTGAGCACCGACACGAACGGCAGGCCACGATCGGCCAGACGTGTGAGCGCGGTGCTCGTCTTGCCCATCTGCAGGAGCGAAAACAGGCCTTCCTGCATGCGCGCCCCGCCGCTGGCGGAAAAGAATATGAACGGACAGTTGCGCTCGATGGCCCCGTGCACGCCGCGCACGAAGGCTTCACCGACAACGCTGCCCATGGAGCCGCCCATGAAGCCGAAGTCGAGGGCCCCGGCCACCACCGGCATCTGCTTGAGCGTGCCGGCCATGACCAGCGCCGCTTCGCGTTCGCCGGAGTCCTTCTGCGCCTGGCTCAGGCGCTCGCGATATTTACGGCTGTCGCGAAACTTGAGCGGGTCGCGCGGCTCGATGCCCAGCGCCAGCTCTTCACGATTGTCGGGGTCGAGAAACAGATCGAGGCGCTTGCGCGCGCGCAGGCGCTGGTGCGCGTTGCACTTCGGGCAGACCTCCAGCGAGCGCTCCATCTCGGCGCTGTAGAGCACCGCACCGCAGTTGCTGCACTTGGTCCAAAGGCCTTCCGGGACCGTGCTTTTCTTTGCCGCCGAGTCGTTTCGCATCTGCGACGGCATGAGTTTTTCGAGCCAGCTCATGCGCGGCGTGCCTCCTCTTGCATATTGTCCTGTTCGTCGATCGCGCGACGCATGGCCGACAGGGTATCGCGTAACGCGGCCCGGGTGGCGTCGCGGTCCGCGCCGTGTTCGGCGATCTGGCGCACGAGCGCACTCCCGACCACCACGGCATCGGCCACCCGCGATACATCGGCGGCGTTTTCCGGCGTGCTGACCCCGAAGCCTACCGCCACCGGCAGCTCGGTTTTGGCGCGAATACGTTCAATGCTCGCAGCCAGCGAGGATACGTCCAGGCTCGCCGAGCCGGTCACGCCCTTGAACGACACGTAGTAGACGAAACCGCCCGCGTTGGCGCAGATCTTTTCGATACGCGCTTCGCCGGTGGTCGGCGCGATCAGGCAGACCGCGTCGAGCCCGGCGCTTTCCAGCGTGGGCACGATATCCGGTGCCTCCTCGGCGGTCATGTCGACGATAAGTACGCCGTCCACGCCGGCCTTGTGCGCACGCTCGGCGAACGTGTCCAGGCCCATGCGATCGATGGGATTGAGATAGCCCATCAGCACGATCGGCGTTTCATTATCGCGCTGGCGGAATTCGGCCACCACGTCCAGCACGCCGGACAGGCTCATGCCGGCCGCCAGGGCGCGCTCACAGGCGCCCTGGATGACCGGCCCGTCCGCCATGGGGTCGGTAAACGGTACCCCGACTTCCAGCACGTCGGCGCCGGCCTCGACCAGGGCATGCATGAAGCCCGCGGTCGCGTCCGGTGCCGGATCGCCGGCGGTGAGATAAGGGATCAGCGCGCTGCGCCCCTGCTCGCGCAGCGTACCCAGACGGCCTGCCAGGCGGCTCATAGCGTTTCTCCTGCGGCCTCGGCGACGCTCGCCATATCCTTGTCGCCGCGGCCGGACATGTTCACCAGCACTACCTGGTCCGGCTTCATCGTGGCCGCCAGCTTCTGTGCATAGGCCACGGCATGTGCGGATTCGAGCGCCGGCATGATGCCCTCGATACGGGTGCACTCATGGAACGCGTTCAGCGCTTCGGTATCGGTGATGTCCACATAGTGCGCGCGCCCGATATCCTTGAGCCAGGAGTGTTCTGGACCCACGCCGGGGTAATCCAGCCCGGCGGACACCGAGTGCGTGCCGCTGATCTGGCCGTTGTCGTCCTGCATGAGATAGGTGCGGTTACCGTGCAACACGCCCGAACGCCCGGCCGACAGCGGTGCCGCATGGCGGCCGGTGGCCACCCCGTCGCCGCCGGCTTCGACGCCGTAGATCTCGACCTCTTCGTCGTCGAGAAACGGATAGAAGATGCCGATCGCATTCGAACCGCCGCCTACGCAGGCGACCAGCGCATCCGGCAGGCGGCCGAGGCGTTCGAGCATCTGGCGTCGGGATTCGCGCCCGATCACGGCCTGAAAATCGCGCACCATGGCCGGATACGGGTGCGGGCCGGCGACCGTACCGATGATGTAGAAGGTATCGTCGACGTGCGCCACCCAGTCGCGCAGCGCTTCGTTCATGGCGTCCTTGAGCGTCTTGGAGCCGGACTCAACCGGGCGCACCTCGGCGCCCAGAAGGCGCATGCGATAGACGTTGGTGGCCTGGCGCCGCATGTCTTCGCTGCCCATGAACACCACGCACTCAAGCCCCAGCCGCGCGGCCACGGTCGCCGTTGCCACGCCGTGCTGGCCGGCACCGGTTTCGGCGATGATGCGCTTCTTGCCCATGCGGGCAGCCAGCAGCGCCTGACCGATGGTGTTGTTGATCTTGTGGGCGCCGGTGTGGTTCAGGTCTTCGCGCTTGAACCAGATCTGGGCGCCGCCGGCCTTCTTCGACAGCCGCTCCGCGTGGTAGAGCGGCGTCGGCCGGCCCACGTAGTCGGCCAGGTCTTTATCGAGCGCGGCCATGAAGGCCGGATCGTTGCGCGCGGCTTCATAGGCTGCGGACAGCTCATCGAGAGGCGCCATCAGCGTTTCGGCCACGAAGCGACCGCCATAGGGCCCAAAGTGGCCGCGCGCATCGGGCATATTGCGCCAGGCGTGGACCAGCGGTGTACCGGGGTCGAGCTGCTGGGGTTCAGGTGTATTCATACTCTTCAAGCCTCTGTTCGATCGAAAAGCCCTGGCGGGCGTCGCTCGTCAATCCTTGTTCGTCGCTTCAGGCCGGGCCGGCATGCTCGCCTTGGCGGCGCTCGATCCCGCCCGGCCGGGCGCGGCTCACGGCAGCACAGAAGGCACGCACCTTTTCGGCGTCCTTGACGCCGGGTGCGCTTTCCACGCCGCTGCTCACATCCACCGCATACGGCTGAAAACGGCGAATGGCTTCACCCACGTTGTCGGCATGCAGCCCGCCGGCGATGATAATCGGCATATCGGGCATGACAGCCTCGCGCTGCCAGTCGAAGGTCTTGCCACTGCCGCCGGCAGCGCCAGCGCGGTTGGCGTCGAGCAGCAGCCCTTGCGCATCGTGATAGTAATCGGCCCAGGCGCGCGGCTCGACGTTTTCCTCGCCCATCGGCACGCTCTTGAGAAACGGCCAGGCATAACGACGACAGAACTCGGCAGTTTCGCGGCCATGAAACTGCAGCGCATCCGGGCGCAGCTGGTCGAGCACGGTCTGTACCGCGGCCGGCGCCGGCTCGAGAAACAGCGCGACCCGCGCCACGAACGGCGGCAGCTGGCGGCTGATGGCACAGGCCTGCTCAACGTCGATCGCCCGCGCGCTGGCTTCGTGAAAGACGAACCCGATCGCATCCGCGCCCGCATCCACGCTGACCAGCGCATCTTCCAGACGCGTGATGCCACAAATCTTGATGCGTACTCGTTTCATAGCCGTCGCCATGGCGAATGGGCCGTGTCTTGCCAATACGACAGTTTACCAGCCGTCGTCATCCAGCGCCGGGGCCGGCAGATCGAATTCCGGCGGATAATGAACGCGACGTAGCGAAAGCCCCTGCGCCGGTGCAGTCATGCCAGCACGGCATCGGTCGCCCTCGACCAGCAACTGGGCGATCCAGTCGGCCGGGTACTGGCCGCGCCCGATCGGCAACAGGCTGCCCACGATATTGCGCACCATATGATGCAAGAAGGCGTTCGCATGCACGTCCAGGCGTACCCAGTCGCCGCGGCGTACGACATCGCAACGGGTGAGTTCGCGCCAGGGCGTCTTGGCCTGACAGGCAGCGGCACGAAACGCGCTGAAATCGTGATAGCCCAGCAGATGCTGGGCCGCCTTGTGCATGGCGGCTTCGTCGAGTCGGTGGTGGGAATGATAGGCACGGTTGCGCCACAGCGCACTGGGCGCGGTGCGATCGAGAATCCAGTAGCGATATTCGCGCGCGATCGCGCCGAAACGCGCATGAAAATCGGTCGATACCGGAATGACCCACTGCAGCGCGACATCGTCGGGCAGATAGCGATTGGTACCGAGCAGCCACGCGCGCTGGCTACGTTCGACATCGGTATCGAAATGCACGATCTGGCCCTGGGCATGAACGCCCGTATCCGTGCGCCCGCTGCAGACGGTACGAATCGGCGCCGCGGCGAGGCGCGACAAGGCGGCTTCGAGCGTGTCCTGAACGCTGGCCGCGTGCGGCTGGCTCTGCCAGCCGTGGTAGGCCGAGCCGTCGTATTCGACACAGGCAGCCCAGCGCATCAGCACCGGGCCTCGCCGACACACCGGGCGGGGCGAACCGCGCCGGTCGAACAACGTACGCCGAATAAGCCTCTGCGCCTGCCCGGCCTTCCAGGTGTTGCGGGCAACGATATCGAGCGGTCTGCCAAGCGCATGGGCCCTGCGTTTATGCGGCTGTATTCAGCGAAAAAAAAGGATCACGCCATCGCCACCATGGCGACGAGGCGCGCCAGTATGAACA